>JAYVGZ010000609.1:0-9867 GCA_043771805.1 Pseudomonadota bacterium | reverse complement strand
AGATCGTGGCCCTGGTGTTCCGGAGTGGGCCTTAACGAAAGTCACTGATCAATTCTTTTCTCTTCCTCGCCCTCACAGTAAACGGAGAAGTTCAGGACTTGGGTTATCCATCGTTAAGGAAGTGATGCAGCTCCATCAAGGCTCTCTTGTCATTCTAAATCGCGATGGGGGTGGGGCCGAGGTAAGGTTGGTTTTTCTGACTGGGGTAGAGCGCCGAGAGGGGTAGGACCAAGAATTTCCGAAGACTTGTCGAAGGAGCGCTCGGAACGGCGATCTGACTATGGATAGGCGTTGTTATAGAGGTCTGGATTGAGGCGAGAGCCATTTAACCGAGGTATTTGTCGCATCGATTCGCACAACGCAGAGTGGCAGTTGTTGATAGGATAGCAGTCGCCGAAGAAGGTATTCCGCAATTTCCAATCGGTCAGTGGTCCCAATGCTCAGGTATTGCTACCGTCGGAATGGATTCAGTCTAAAAAGAGGTTAAATACAGCTGCAAAGAAGGTATTCAGATTATGTCATCATCGACGTTGATTTTTCACATCATCTCGAAATCGTCATGGATCGCAGCACAGCAAGCCAGTGAATACCGGGCTGATACCTTGGTAACCGAGGGTTTCATCCACTGTTCTCGGGTCGATCAAGTGCTCTTCGTTGCGAACAACCGGTTTAAGGGGAGGCAAGACTTACTGCTTCTTGAGATCAGTGAGGCACGGGTTACGCCCGAGGTGAAATACGAGGAAGGAGAGGTTGGCGTGCTTTTTCCACACATCTACGGGCCACTGAATCTCGATGCCGTTGTGGGCACGTATGAGTTACTGCCGGGACCTGACGGGCTTTTCCAGCTTCCATTAGATGTCCGCTGAATCAAAAGCCGTTCTGACTCGTCGGCGTAGAGGCACTCAACTTCAGATATTTCGGCGTAAAGCCGACTACTGATTAGCGGGCTCGCTACTTAGCGAGACCCACCTTAACGTGAGGATTAGTGAAAGCATTTCTCTGGATCAGTCTAGCGTTGCTAGTAGGACACTACATCTGCCTTCCCGTCACCGATCCAGATCTGTGGTGGCACATTACAGCGGGGCGGTGGATTCTCAGTCACCGAGCAATCCCTCACGAAGATTACTGGAATATGTTTGGGGTTGGGCAACCATGGCGCGCCTACTCGTGGAGTACCGAGATTCTTTTTGCTCTTGTTGATTGTTACGGCGGGGACATGGGGCTCTTTTACCTCCAGCTTGTTTTCTCAGTTGCACTTGCTGGGTCGCTCCAGTACGTATTTTCAAAGATCGCTAAAGATTGGTTTATAGGCGCTCTCCTTGGGGTATACGTTGCCACTTCCTGCTTCGATCATTTTACCCTCCGTCCACAAGTCTTAGTGTGGATCTTTTTTGCCTTTCTATTAATGACGGTAGACAGAATAGCAACATCTGGCCTTTCGCGAGGAAGAGGGTCTGCAATTGCTCTGCTAGGGTCGCTCTGGGCAAATACGCACCTCACGTCCGCACTTGGATTAGGGGCACTGTTTCTCTGGCTACTACCGGCAGATCGATCGCCGACCGCGTGGAAATTGCTGCTCTCAACCTGCGTACTCTTCTTCGTTGGAACCCTCGTGACACCATATCTGGGTGGGGAATGGATCACGTTTTTTGCAAAGAGCGGACACCCACTTAAGTACAGTGCAATTGCGGAGTTCCAGCCCGCTACGATTTTACAGTACTCGACAGTGTTTATGTTGCTTGCTTTGGTCTCCCTTGTAGTAGCGGCGTTCACTTCTCGAACCGTACCTTCGGTTGGGCGATCTATCTTAGCAGGTGGAATGGTGATGGCAGGGCTTACTGCCGTAAAGTTCTTGCCCTTCGCATCAATTGTGTTGGGCGCCCTGTTCTGCGTGTGGTGGCGTGATGTGGCATGCCGCACTACTGCCGTTCCCGAGCCGGGATTGTTTGAAGCGTTACGGCGATTGCGAGATTGGTGTAGCGGACTCTCCGATCAAACCCTCGGAGCATGCGGATTCGTTGCCTGTAGTATCGCGGTGGTAAATCTGTCCCAGCTTGTAAAAGAGCCGCTGAATCTGAGCTATGTCCCGAAAGGGGTAGTAGACTTCGTTGAGCAACACTCACTCTCGCACCCAGTCTTGAATGAATTTGGTGCAGGCGGATACCTGATGTACCGCTTCAGCGATAGGGCCGGTATTCCTTCGCATCTCGTGGCGATTGATGGCCGAACGAATATCAACCCGCCGGAAGTGTGGCAGATGTATCAAGAGAGCCTTCTCGGAAAAGCAGGGTGGCACCGTTTTCTTGACAAGGTGCAGCCGCAAACAATTATATGGCGGCAGGGTAGCGCGCTCGTCTCTCTTCTCTTTGCCACCAAACAGTGGTGTCGCGTGTACGCATCAGGGGCGAGAGAATCTGACTATGTGATGTTCATCAAGAAGGAAGAGTTTCTCAGGCGTCGAACCGAATTCACCTCAAACAATTGCATGGTCGAGAGCACTTCGGTCGTTGTAGCTGACAGTCCCCCAACCTAGCCGCCATCGCTCAGTCCGCTGTTAGCGGCGCACATATAGTGCGTACCTTTGAAAAAGGTGCGTGCCATATGACATCGCGCGGAGGCACGATACAGAGACAAATAGCGCGTAACTCAGAATAGGCAGCCAGAGTTGGGTTTTGCGCAACTCTGACAAGAAAGAGATATTCTCTCTCCTGAGATAGATTTACTTCCCGCGCACATTTTTCACCGTTACGCGCTATATCTAGTGCAAGCGGCATGTTTACGCAGTTGAGCCAGAGACTGCTATAGAGCCCGAATTCCAAGGCAAATCTAGCGCCCTATACTAAGGAGGCGGATGAATAGGCTACAACTACCCCGAACATTATTGCCCGCCTCCATAGTATTTTTGCTGCTCTTGCGCGCATCCGCGCGCCACTTACTACCTGGGCGCCTATCTCAGAATACACCAATTCGTAGCCTATTCAGGTGCCCAGGTAGTAAATGTGAATTTATTATTGCGCCAGCCCTAAGCACACTCCACAGAGCAAGTTCAAGTTATCATCATCGCAACTAAATGAATGACTTAACGCTCCACACATAGCGCATGTTGGTGTATCAAGCTGGTTAGTGAACAAATTAAAATCAAGTACTAAATTTCTGCTGGCTTTTCGTCTTCGCAATTCAAGATTTATCCGCACAACGGGCATACTGATACGCATAACTTGTTCCGCCACAGCGCTAATCTTTAAGCTAGACGTTCTACTGAGTTCCGTACGCTTAAACTTTGCTGCTTGCTCAGTGGCCTGCCGCTTCACACGCGCTGCGTCTGCAGTGAGTTTGCCGGAGCTTTCACGAACGGCTAATTGTTGAACTAAGCTGTCATGATAGTTTTCGATCCGTAATAAATCTCTTTGATACCGCTCCTCTGAGTACTTGATAAATTCTTTGTTTGCTTTGCTGACTGCGGTAGCAACAAATCCCTCGAGTAGTTTCTCGACACGCTCGCTTAAATTGCAGAGTGGCGGTGCCTCTTTGTTCGTACAATTTTTCAGGATGTCGACTAAATTTCGGTCAATACCTAGATTAATGAATGACGAAAGCTCATTTTGCATCACAACATACAGCTGTTCACGGATGTCGCGACCCTCTACGGTACCTCGTGCAACGACGACGAGATAGTGGGCGAGATCTTGCTCGCATGTGTTGAAACGAAAAGTACTGTTATCTAAAATAAGTTTTTTCTTGACGATTTCCAATGCGGTTGCCCCCGCGATAGCCTTCCCCCTAGAAGGCCAACTGTCTAAACCGAGTTCGGCGTAATCACCCAAAGTCCCCAAAACGCTTGATAGGCGTTCGATCCAGTCCGAAGTTAATGAGACAACTGTTGTGTTCGCTGCTTCACTTACCCCGAGATGTGCCAACTCAGTGAGAGACAGCTTTGTCTGTAGATCCCTAGGCAACAGCACATCTAGTCTCTCGCAGTCTAACGCTTCGACCTCAGCGCCAGCCAACAGTAACACCTCTTCTGTTACTGCGAGTAGCTCGCTCATACTACCTCCAGCTCTCGCCCGAACGTTTTATCGCTTAACTCCTTGACGTCAGCGTATCGCTCCTGCGCACTACGAAGCACCGCTTCAATTTTATCCAGCGTGGGTTGTAATCCTTGCGTGGACTCTTCGCACCAGGTGTCGTAAATCAACGTCGATAGATCCCCTTCATCTTCAATTTCGCCTAAGATAGCTTGCATTTCTCCAACCACAAGCTCAAACATATTCAGTTTTTCATCTAGAATATGCAGTATTCGCGCCTCAATCGTGTTTTCTAAAGCCAGGTTAAAGATAAATACTTCGCGCTCTTGCCCGATTCTATGCAGACGGCCAATGCGTTGTTCAATTATCTGTGGATTCCACGGAATATCAAAGTTGATGAGGGTATTGCAAAACTGTAGGTTGTGTCCTTCGCCAGCTGACTCTGTACAGAGTAGTACTGTTGCATCATTTTTAAATGCCGCAATGTTCGTTGCTTTCTCATCCGCACTCAGGCTTCCGTGAAATGTAGCGATTTGAATGTTCTCTTTCTGTAAGAGAGTTGCGAGGCTATCAATCGTCTCTCTAAACTGCACAAAGACAAGCTTCTTTTCGGCGGGATTTTTCAAAATGAGCGCAAGGAAAGCTTGTTGTTTGGCGCTCACCTCTGACTTCTCCCACAGTTTGATGAGTTCAGCGGTGGAATCGACATCTGGTGCGGCGTCGCTGAGAGTTTTTGCAGCTAGTCTTTTTAGCGCCGCAAGAACAGTCTTGGGAGCAGAGCCTGCTTGCTGTAACAGCATCCTACCGGTCATTGATGGCAGATGTTTTTGCTGCGCTACAATCCAACTGTTCAAAGCAGTGTAGGCAGTGGACTCGTCAAGGTTCGGCTGAACTCTAATCGTCCGTGCGTGGCGTAGCGGAAGCTTGACATCAACTAAAGCTCTCGTATTGCGGATCATGACTTCTCGCATCAAGGCCTGTAACTCGGAGATGTTTTGCTGCGTAGAGGTCTTCTTGTTTCTATCGATCGAATATCGCTGCCTGAATTCAAGCTCGGTCTTAAACAGGCCAGGTTTCAGTAAACTGAGGAGATTATAAAGTTCAATCAAGTTATTTTGTAATGGAGTAGCAGAAAGCAGAAATAGATACCGAGTTTTGAGTCCATTTACCAAGTGCCAGTTTTTCGAGGAGCTATTTTTTAGATGGTGGGCTTCGTCAACTATCACCAAATCAAAATTCCGCCCCTGCAGGTGCTCTGTGAGAGGGCTTTTGCGGGCAGTCGGTAAAGACGCAATGATCCAAGGCTCATCCCACCAATTAATATTACCGCCAGCGCTAGGAGAAGCACGATAATTTGTAGCAAATGACAGGCCGAACTTAGACTTCAATTCACTTTGCCACTGATTTACTAGGGTAGCGGGGGTGAGAATGCAGCAGCTCTTTACCATGCCTCGTAAAATGTACTCTTTTAGCGCCATGCAGGATTCAATTGTTTTTCCTAACCCGACCTCATCGGCAAATAGGACTCGACCTTGAAAGTGTTTTAACACGCGCTTAACAGATTCAACTTGATACCAGAAATGTTGTACATCACTACTCAGAGTGTCCAAACAGAGAAGCTCCTCAAAGTTGCGCTGCATTTTTAACTGCTGCAGACTGTACCGTGCTTGGACTGCCCTGGGTGAGAACGTTGATGGAGTTGTTTGAAGAGCAGGTGCCGGACACGAGTAAGTTTTGACAGCAATCGAAATAGGCAGTGAAGCTAACTTTGTATCCGGTGAAACTGGCTGAGGAGAGCTAGGGCTGTCTTTTATAACCGGCGAACTGTGAGAGTTTTTCGTAGACGCTGGCTCGTCAGTTATTGATTTTTGGCGTTTTGCAAAAGTCGATTGCTGCTTCACCCCTTGCGGAGCCCAATTGTCCAGCACGTTCATCCACGCCTCAAACCAGGCTTCTGTTAGGTATGGGACTTTGTAGGTGGATATTATGTTTCTTTCCCTAGTTGAAATTTTTCTGATAATGTTTTGGGCAAGACACTCTTTTCCATTGAGGAATAGAGCAACGGCCTCGAAAAATTTTACTGGTGGTATTTCAAAACACCGCTTTCTGTATCGATGTAGATAGCGCAGTGCTTGAGCTCCATCGCCGAGTCCTGCGCAGATGAGCATTCCGTTGAGTAATAGCTCTCCATTTACCCCTTCAGTAACTAAATCATTCTCGATCTGACTGAGCTCTTTGCGAAGAAAATCTTTGTCTTTTTGAGGGAGGATTGGTGGATGCTGTCTCAATGATAGGACATCACCATTGATCGCAGATCTAAAGGCGTCAATCGTAGTGGTTATAACAGAGGCTTTTCGCATGGATGCAGGATTCTAAGGGAGTATTTTTCAGAGTTCAAGAAAAGACATGATTGCCGGCAGGACAAAAGCATTGAAGCCTAAAAAAACCGGTAGTGGGCCGCCAGGCCGTGCCGGATACTGAAATTACTAACCGGATAGATCGCTGAACTGCAGACGATCGTATTCTAGGGCGACGCAGTTTTTCCCAAAAACGAGCAGAACCCGACCGAAAGCACCGAAAGGCTTGGTGAGGTGATGGGCAATGTAGGTAATCCTACGAGAAAATTCCAGGCCAGCCCCTCATAGGGGCGTAGGCCGAGGGGTGTATGAGCCGTGAAGCAATTCTTGAGATGTCGGCTTTTTATCCCGTCAAGACCATCGACGGACGGAGCCAACTGCCGAATCTAGGATTGCGAGTAAACAGACTTGTATTCTTTGATAATACCACATAATATCATGCAATGAAAGAGAAAGACACCATCAGTTTTCGAATCGAGAGCGGTATGAAAGGTTCATTGGATGCTATAGCTGAATCGTTGAACCGTGACCGAAGCTTTGTGATTAACGAAGCGATAACGCACTATGTTGAGCTTCACGAGTGGCAGGTTGACCACATTAAAAAGGGGCTTGAGCAAGCGGATCGCGGAGAGTTTGCAACAGAAGAAGAGATCCAATCTGTTCTTAAGAAGTACCTTATTACATGAAGGTAGTTTGGGCCAAGCTTGCTAAAGAAGATCTCGAGGCGGCTTTACTTTACATCTCAAAAGATAATCCTACGGCTTCAAAATTTTTAGGGGTGAGGTTATTATCAGCCTTAGAAACTATAAAAGAGCATCCTCATATTGGTCGCCCGGGAAAGGTAGAAGGTACGCGCGAGTTGGTCCTTTCTGGAACTCCGTATATTTTTGTGTATTCGCTTCGACTTGAGTCGATAACCATAGTCTCTTTTCTTCACAGCTCTAGGCGTTGGCCGCCTCTTTCCTAACTATGGCAGTCGACGATGGTCGAAGGAATCAAGAGAGCGGCTGGGCTTTTAGTCATGAGTATCACGGTCCTTGGGGCACCTGTTTAGCCTTTCTTTGGGCGCCTCGCTCCAGACAAGACCGGTGAGATGTAAAGCGAATGCGCGTACTCAACGCTCACTCCCATACGCAGTTGCCGTTACAGTCTCCACGGCGAACGTACTTCTCCATCCGAGCAGCATCTACCTTCTCAACACCCCGAACAAACACCCCTCCCTATACACCCTTCAACAACTCGATCATCTTCTCAAGCGGAATCCGTAAAGCCTCCAACACCTTCACCGCGATCTGATGATCAAGCGGTTCCGTCTCACTACGGAAGTCTTTACTAAGACAATAGTAGTACCCCTCACGGTGAAGCCCCTTATGACCGCCGTTCCCTTGGTTTGATAACCTGACATCAAACTGTTTCCTTAAAATATTAGAGAACTCGGCAAAATTACTGACGTTCGAATACAGCAACCGCGAAACTTCTCTTCGAATCAGGACTGCATCTCTCTGCACCGGCATCTCTACCACGGGGGTCTCAGCCGCTTTCTCTGGCTCGTCGATATAGTAAAGCATGATTCTCTCAGAATTTCTGTCTATCTGCTTCTGAATATTCGCGACGATTTGTTGGTCATATGAATGGAACTGCAGAAGTGTATCGGCTTCCCCAGCGGGAAAGCTCAACACAAGCAAACCCTCATGATAGTCAATCAGTGTCTCGCTTGGGAGCTCTTGCGCACGAGAGAAAACTTGGGGGAGTTCTGTCTGTGCGGTAATGATATCCCTCCACAGCTCTTTGCGTAGTCCCAGTACGACATTTTCCATCGAGCGATCGGTATCAGAGTGCCCGAAATGCAGCAGCCAGTCCTCAGTCTCAAGCGCAAGGAGCGTCCGGGTGTCACTGTAAGCAACCTTACCGCCACCAAAGACCTTGAAGACAAGACTCTCTTCAAGGCAAAATTGTTTACCTGGATCAGCATTCACGTTTATCCGGCTGAGGTACAGACACTCATCGCCAGAACCAGCTTGAACTTCCAATCGAAAGAAGGTGCCCGTGGATTCAGGGACTCGCCTCACCACTGATACCTGGCCGTGAATGGGGTAGGGCGCCTGCTCCCGCCCAGTCGTCCGCTGTGCGTTGATAAGCGCCTCAATCTGACCCTGATAAGATCGCAGGACGTCTTTTTTGGTCGCCAATCTTAAAGCTGTTTCGACTGCCATGCGTCGCTGATTGCAGATCGTATGATGAACGATGGCTGTATTTTTGGAATCCTCGTGAAAGCACTGCGATCCTGTGATTCGTTCCGGCACAAAGCGTACCTTTTCAAGTGCCTTCAGAACTCTCTTCGCATGAACAGCCAGCGCAGTCTCCTGAAGGAGTCTACCAGTCAAGCGATTGGCAAACAGCTGAGACAGCTGGTTCAATACCACCGCAGAGACACCGACCCTGAAAGAGCAAGCTACCTTCGCATCCCGAGTAACTCCTTTGACCATGTAGCGATCATAAAATGCGCACAGCGCTACTATCAGCAAGTGACTCACCCGCAGGCCCACCTCGTCCCGGTTAACGTGCGAGGCGCGCGAATTGTCAAGGTCTGAGCAAAGTTTCGTTACATGCTGGCAAGCCGCTATCGACTCAGAGAACAAGTCAGCGCGTTTTTTAATACCGTGCGTTACCTCCGCTGGTACCGGATAGTAGCGGTCTTGATAACTTGGAGACAGGGAGTCTGAAAGCCAGCTCGATGGCACATACCCCTCCCGTTGCTTTCTCGAGGACAGATCTATTGTGTGTCGCTCGTCCAGCTCCTGTCCTTGCAGCTCGGCCATGTACTCGGCGTAGGGCTCGATCGGGTACTGTCCACTGGAAAGCTCGATATCAATACGATTGAAGGTCGGCACGATGGAGCAAGGACCGTATGTGCTCTCGGCTTCTTCGTTCAGCACCTTTCGCACCTGCTGCGGAGTTAGAGCCTCGAATAGAAACATTTTGGCCGTCAATGAGGCTCGTTCGATCACTGTACTGAACGGTATGGGCGCTCTTTCGGCTTTTGCCATTTTGAGTTCCTGCAACGCATCGGCTGCGCTGATAGCGGGACCGTTGTGCTCAGGACGGAAAAAGTCAATGGCGCTCTGCTGGAGGTTGGCGCTTAAAATGTGCTTAAACTCATTTTTGTCAATCATAACGTACAACTACTCTCGAATGGCTGACTGTAGAAAACCTACCTGCACTCACTAAGCGGCTTGAAGATACCAGCGGAGCTTGAGGGACGTATCATGGAAGAGTTCAATTTTCAATTCGGCGGCCAGCAGGGCTGGCGAGTACATTTTTTCGGTGGTCTGACCAAAAGGAAGCGTAGCGCAGCCATCCGGCAAGTCCCTATGAACTAGTATCCGGTATCCGTTCACGGGTATATTTTCGTTCACAAATCAAAGGTGTTACGAGAACAACTTTTGCAGTCAGGCGAGCCTTTCGTCGACAACGAGCTAATCGCT
>JAYVGZ010000608.1:0-2064 GCA_043771805.1 Pseudomonadota bacterium | reverse complement strand
GGTCTTTTGTGGGTTCTGCGGAGCACTAGAAGTTCTCCTTGTCATTCGCCCTGCCGATACCGAGCGGTTGCGCGTGGGGATCTCTAACCTCATTCGCTTTCGCATCGAACTCCCAAAGGGCTGACGTATTCGCGGCATGAGAACTCCGAGGCTAAAGTGCACCAGTAGAGTAAGCGCAGCCACACGGTCGGCATGGCAGATAACAGTATCGATTCAACGGCCGCACAAACGTCACCCCTTTATCAGCTCTTTAAACTCCTTACGAATCTTCTGCACCTTTGGCGCAATCACAAAGGAGCAATACGGCTGACTACCATTCAACGCAAAGTAATTCTGGTGATATGCCTCTGCAGAATAGAACTTTGTCAGAGGCCCTACCTCCGTAGTCAAAGGCGCACTCCCCCACAGCTGAGCTTCCGTAACTTCACGCATAACTTTCTCGGTCGCAATTTTCTGGGCCTCAGAAGCATACAAGACAACAGAGCGGTACTGAGTCCCGACATCATTACCCTGTCGATTCTTGGTAGTTGGATCGTGTGTGTGAAAGAATATGGTAAGAACTTTTTCGACCGGCAAGATCTTCGGGTCGAAGGTCACCTGAATGACCTCTGCGTGCCCGGTGTTTCCGCGACCGATATCTTCATAAGTTGGATTTTCGGTGGTGCCGCCTGCATAGCCAGACTCAACTTTTTCGACGCCGGCAAAATTTTCAAAGACGGCCTCTACGCACCAGAAACATCCTCCGCCGAGGGTAATCACTTCCATACTGTTGGCTCCTTTAGGCACTACTGATTCTGCAAACGCGACGCTGACCGGGTTTGCTGCAACTCCCATGAATGTTACACAGATCCAGAGAGCAATCATCAATCGGTGTATCAGAAAATTGGTCATCTTAAGCTCTCCTAATCCCAGCGGGAATTGTGTGCAGTGAAGCAAACTTACACCCACAGTTTGATTTGCCTAGTCTAGAGTGCGCAGACGCAGAGTTGTTACGACTTCTTCAAGGGAGTCCGTAAATTCCCGGCCGCAAGAAAATCAGCTACAAGGTATTCGCTCACTATCAGGCATCGAGGATAAAAGAGCCCGAAGAATCAAAGATCTTCCTACTTTTCAACACTTAAACCCGCAACTGAGAGAAGGTCACTATCAGTGGTAGCGACCTGTTACTATTTGGGGGTAAAAAGTAACCACAGCATACTTGACGCATAATATGTGTACGTGTACTATGTGTGAATGGCTAACAAAAACGTAACTCTATCAATCGAAACCGAACTTCTCGACGAAGCACGAAAAGTTGCTGCTATGCGCAAAACTACCGTGAATGCTCTTTTCCGCGAGTATTTAAAAAGTCTGATCAACAAAAGCTCTGATTCATGGATAGATGAGTTTTGGCTTGTTTCGCAGAATATTGCTGGCAACTCACAAGGCAAGAAGTGGTCGAAGGATGAGTTGCATGAGCGCTAAGGTATTTATTGATACAAACATCCTGATCTACTCAATTGACAAGCACTCAAAAACGAAGCAGCAGAAGGCAAAGCTGGCTATTGAATCGATCCTTAAAGATGGTCGCGCTGTCATCTCAACGCAGGTAATCGAAGAAGCTTACGTTGTGGCCGTGAAGAAGCTCAAGATACCACCCCTTGATGCTAAGCGTTGGACTAAGCTGTTATCGAAATTCCCAGTCTTTGTGATCAATTATCAGACCGTAATGGAGGCGATAGATTGTAGCATTCTTGAGCAGCTGTCGTTCTGGGATAGTCTTCTTATTGCATCTGCGGAGGAAGCGGGGTGTGAAGAGATCTACACTGAGGATCTCAGCCATGGACAGGTAATTAGAGGGGTTCGGGTGGTGAATGTTTTGCGGTAGAGCAGACTGACTTTAACTAGGTACTCTCTCTAATCGTGGTAGCAGCCCGTTGCAAACACGATTCGAATTGCCTAGTCCAGAGAGCGAAGATGCTGAGTCCCTCCGACTTCTTCAAGGACGTCAGTAAATTTACGGCCCTAAGAAATTCGAGTACAAGGTATTCGCTTACTATCATGCACAGAGTGTAACCCCTTATG
>JAYVGZ010000607.1:0-5349 GCA_043771805.1 Pseudomonadota bacterium | reverse complement strand
TCTCGCCAAAAGAGCTGAAATTGGCGCGCTTGTGCTATGCAGTCGATCTCAAAACTATTTTTCCTTTGGACAAAGTAGTGCGATCAGTCGACAATTAGAAAGTGAGCCAGTTCACTCAGAACGTGGCGTGTTGGGGACAACAGTATCAGGGCCTCGAACGTCGATGTAGCGTGGATATTTTATTGAAGGGGGACTATCACGAAGCGTTAGGTGGCTCGATCAGCTGTTCGCTTTACGGATAGGTGACTCAATTTGCCTCTAAACTTTCCGTGCAGAGCCGGTTGCGTACTCTCGAACAGTTTGCAGTACAAAATCGACAGCCCCAATGCTCAAACCGGGATAAACGCCGAGCCAGAAAGTTGATCGAAGAATTCTATCTGAGTTTTCAAGTTCACCTATGACTCTATACCCTCTTCCGGAAGCACGCAGATCATCGAAAAGCGGGTGTCTGAGTACGTTTCCAGCAAAAAGCATTCGCGTCTGAATATTCTTAGCTTCCAGATGCTGAACGATATCGTTTCGTGAGAAGCCTGCGTCATCTCGAACGGTCAGCGCGAAGCCAAACCAACTTGGCTCTGCATGAGGTGTCGCTTCGGGTAAAACAAAAAGGTGCTTCAGTTCACTCAATCCCTGGCGCAACATCTGCCAGTTCTTTTGACGAGCTTCAACGAAACTGTCAAGTTTCTCGAGCTGTGCACATCCGATCGCAGCTTGCATATCACTGGCCTTGAGATTGTAACCAAGGTGCCGGTAAATATATTTATGGTCGTATCCTTCGGGGAGCGTCCCCAACTTGTGTGCGAATCGCTTCCCGCAGGTGTTGTCCTTGCCAGCCGCACACCAACAATCTCTCCCCCAATCACGAAATGACTCGACGATCCGCTTCAACTTAAGGCTCTTGGAGTACACAGCTCCCCCTTCTCCCATCGTCATGTGGTGGGGCGGATAGAAGCTACTTGTTGCGAGGTCTCCAAAGGTTCCTGTTAGCTGACCCTTGTACCTGGAGCCCAAGGCGTCGCAGTTATCCTCTACAAGCCACAGGTCGTGCTTCGCACAAAAGTCAGTGATGACTGAAAGATCGATCGGATTACCAAGAGTATGGGCGACCATGACGGCTCGGGTGCGACCACTTAACGCCTCTTCGAGCTTCGATACATCGATATTGTAGGTGCCATCTTCAACCGTCGCATCAATAAACACCGGGACGCAGTTGTTCTGGATGATTGGGGTAACTGTGGTAGGAAATCCGGCTGCGACGGTTATTACCTCATCACCCGCAGTGATCCTATCGGCCCCTAAAAGGGGTGAAGTAAGAGAGCTGAACGCTAGTAGGTTCGCCGATGAGCCTGAGTTTACAAGTGCTGAAAAGCGGACTCCCAGCTTCTCCGCGAACGATCGTTCGAACGATTCGGTAAAGCGCCCCGCTGTTAGCCAAAAATCAAGTGTCGCATCCGTAAGAGACAACATCTCTCGTTCATCAAATACTCGGCCGGCATACGCAACACGATCTCCAGCGCGAAACGGCAGATTATGCGGCTTTGCATGGCGCGCCTTATAGTACCGAGTTACTGAGTGCTTTACGATTCCCCTTAGAACGGTATCTACAGCCTCGTCTGACGGCGAGAAAGTCGTTTCAGTAAGCTGGCTAACCGGCAGCGTAAGCACTCGCCTTACATCGAAGAAACAAGATCCGTTCTGAGTGCCCTTCTTTGCAGTCGTGTTCTCGTACTGAACTACAACGGAACATTCATCAGTAGCACGCTCCTCAACCTGAGCGACACACTCAACTATTTGATCAATTGGTGCAGAGATAATGAGATACAACCGAGCCCCTTTTGGATCGGATGTACCCTCCACAATTTGACCTATGTGTGTCTCCATGCATTACTCGGATGCAGTACTTAAGCTTTCGAACTTTTCAATCTGACTGAGCGTGAAGTCTCGCATAAGTTTCGGAGTCTCAGACCAGCGCTTATACCAAGACGCTGTCCACTGTAGAGAATCATCTACCGCGAGTCGAGGTTGCCAGGCGAGAAGAGAGCGGGCCTTCGTTGAATCTATGCGTAAAGTTTGAGTCTCATGAGGCTGATCTGTTGTATCTATCTTCCACATTAAGTCTGGGGAGAACTGCTGCTTGAATGTTTCAAGGATGGCCTCGACGGATTTTTGAGCAGTAAGTGCCGGGCCAAAATTCCATGCGCTATCCATACCAGCTGCGTGAGTAGCAAGTTTTTCGGCCAGCATTAGATAGCCGTGAAGAGGGTCCAAAACATGCTGCCAAGGTCGCACAGCAGTCGGACTGCGAATCGTTAAAGTTTCTCCTCTAGTAGCTGCACGAACAATATCTGGGATAAGACGGTCCGTGCTCCAGTCACCCCCGCCTATAACATTACCCGCACGGGCTGTAGCAATCGCTGCGCAGTTCGACGTAGAGAAAAAAGAGCTCCGGTATGCAGAAGTAACCAGTTCAGAGCATGCTTTGCTCGCGCTGTATGGGTCAGCACCACCCAATCGATCAACTTCTCGGTATCCCCAGATCCACTCCTGATTCTCGTAACACTTGTCAGTTGTAACATTGATGCAAACTTTGATGGCAGGTGCTCTCCGGACCGCCTCAAGCACGTTCACAGTACCAAGTACATTTGTTTCAAAAGTGGTGACTGGGGAACGGTACGACTCACGTACAAGCGCCTGTGCTGCCAAATGGAGAACTATATCAGGCTGCGCCTGTTGAAGAGCAGACTGCAGACTCGCCCCGTCGCGAATATCCAGGAATTGCGACTCTTGAAGTGAGTCTTGAACATCGCAAAGCTTAAAAAGGCTCGGCTGATCACTACTCGGAGCGAGACTCACGCCAAATACTTGCGCCCCGAGTCGATGCAGCCAGAGAGAGAGCCAGCTTCCTTTAAACCCTGTGTGGCCCGTTAGGAAGACCTTCTTTCCTCGCCAAAATTGAGGGTTCATTGTTTGCTTCACTCTCTATCGGTGCCACCCGGTTCCAAACACTCCACGGCGCAACACCATCCGCCCACATCTGCTCTAAAGCGCGAACATCTCGCAAAGTATCCATACAATGCCAAAAGCCGTGATGACGAAAGCCCATAAGCTGTCCGTCGCGTGCTAGCTCTCGGAGCGGATCTTGTTCAAAATGAACGTCGTCTCTTCGGATATAATCCGCTACCCGAGTATCAAGAACGAAGAACCCTCCGTTGATCCAACCATCACCACCCACCGGTTTCTCTTGAAATGCCTCGACTCGGTCGCCCTCGAAACAGAGCGCTCCGAACCGCGCGGGTGGAATAACCGCTGTTACTGTGGCCATCTTTCCATGAGAACGGTGGAACTCTAGCAGTTTAGCAATGTCTACATCCGCCAAACCATCGCCGTACGTCATGAGAATCGTTCCCTTCCCGACATGTTCGCATAAACGCCGAACTCGGCCGCCGGTAAGGGTATGTAACCCGGTGTCTATCAAATCCACCTTCCATGGCTCCACGCGAGAGCGAGTCGTTTTGGTTATTCCCGACTTGATATCGATTGAAAGATCTGCAGACATCTGGGCGTAATTTATGAAATAGTCCTTAATCGACTCGCCCTTGTACCCCAACGCAACTACGAAATCGTTGAAGCCGAAGCTCGAATAGAGCTTCATAATATGCCACAGCATCGGTCGACCACCGATTTCAACCATCGGCTTTGGCTTTACGGTGGTTTCTTCGCTCAGCCTTGTTCCTAGCCCGCCAGCCAGAATACATACTTTTGGGGTCATAACCTTCCTTTGGTTCACTCCTCTTTGAAGATGCTTGGGGTGATGCTGGGGATGCCGGGGCGGGAGGATCCAGTTAAGCGCCCTCTAGACGTCTTGCAAGTGTCTAATAACGCTCAATAATCCCACCTCAAGAGACACAGTTGGGTTGTATCCAAGCTGCCGCAAACTACCGATATCCGCTGTTGAGTTCATAGGTTCATTAGGCCGGTAAGGCAAAGCACCGAACTGAAGTTCACTAGTACTACCCGAAAGCTCCTTCATGGCGGTGAACACCGTTCTCATTGAGGTACTCTCACCAGTACCGACATCATGGGCCGTGAATCCTGTGTGCGAATTGGTAATGATACTCCGGAAAGCTTTCACGGCATCTCGGACATGAACAAAGTCTCGCTTTTGCTCACCTGCCGTCAGGAGTAGCGGCGAAACATTCTTCAACAGCTGGCGAGCAATACTTGGAATAGCTTTTTGTGGCCCGTCATTCGGCCCGTAGAGGTGCTCCAATCTAAGTCTTACAATCGGAAGGTCTACTCCAATTGATCGAAGTAGCGTCAGCGCGTCGAGCTTCGATTGGGTGTACGATGACAAGTGCTGATACTCAGGAAATTTCGAGAAGAAAGAATCAACGTAAACAAATTGCCCTCGGCGTGACTCCTCCCTTTTTTGATGTAGTGCTTCGACAAACTCGGTGGCCATATCGATATTAACAGCCCGCACCGCTGTGAGGTCGTTGTCGTAGCCATATTCCACCGCTGCGTGGATAACGGAATCAGGGTCGTATTCATTTACGATCTCTAAGGGAGTCGCTTCCTGAAGCGAGGCGGTGACAATAGTTTTTTGAAATTGATGTAACCGTTCGTCTCGTCCCTCTCTCCGAACGCACGCTACCACGCGATGGTCAGAGCATAATTCCGAAACTAAATGGCTGCCGAGAAATCCATTAGCACCTGTGATAACGACTGTTTTCACGGCTGACTCATCACTTTGCAGGACCCGCTGCAAAAGCGAAAATTTCCGCCAAATTCACCCGAGGTCGATACTGATCGACCCACCTTCTTGCCCGCTCTCGGTGGCATATCTCCGCCGCTAAAAATTCCCGAACCGAACGTGCAGCTTTTGTTGGATCTATCGAAAGGCGTAGCACAAGATCGGATGGCAGCTCGCGCTCAAAACCGAGAGAGGATTCGCAGACAGCTACATTACCGTTGAAATAGAGAGATTTTAGTAGGGCCCCTTCAACCGGTGCAGGCCACTGGCTGGGACACAAGGCTAAGCGACATGCCCCGATGTGCTCGGATAGACCACTTTCCCACCGAAAATTTTGCACAACTACATTTGGGGGCAAGACCACCTCTCTTCCGTCCACCAAAGACGCTTCTCGTAAAACCGAACTGCGCTCTGCCGGAATAAGAACCCGCAGCTCAGGAAGCGCTCGCGCAAGCTCGATGACATATCTTAATCCCTTCGCATTGAGCTCTTCACCGTGAAACACTAAATCAAAATTCGAGCCCTCTCTCATAAGCTTGAATTCGTCAGTTCGCATTCCTACGACCGTACGACGAACGTGCTCACCAAGGTGCTTT
>JAYVGZ010000606.1:0-6219 GCA_043771805.1 Pseudomonadota bacterium | reverse complement strand
TGCAATGAGACGGAAGGCAGCCTGCGCTAGCGTTGTAAAGCCATCTCCTACCCGAGCAATCTGCTCTAGTCGCTCCTCACCAACAGAGTCACGCACCCCATCTCTGACTTCGTTAGAAAACCGCAAGTAGCTGTACACTCCAACTCGTCCAGCATATCCAGTACCATCACACTCCGCGCACCCTACTGCTTTCAGCGGGCAGTATCGAATTGCAGCCAACTGCGCCAATGAATGGGCCTCCGGAGACTCATCTGGAACAGCACATTGTCCACAGAGAGTGCGCACAAGCCGCTGTGCAAGTACACCTCGAACAGAAGAAGCTATCAGATACGGCGGGATTGCAAGATCTTTTAACCGTGTAATGGCGGCTGCGGCAGAGTTTGTGTGCAGTGTGGCTAGCACTACGTGGCCAGTTTGCGCTGTTTGCATCGCTATGGTCGCGGTGTCGGTATCCCTCACCTCACCCACTACAATGACATCAGGATCTTGCCGCAGAACTGACCGAAGGGCATCACCAAAAGTCATTCCGATCTTTTTATTAATTTGGATCTGAGTGACTCCTTCAAGGCGGTACTCTATCGGATCCTCAATCGTGATGATGTTGTTCTCTCCGTTGCGGAGATGCATAAGTGCTGCGTACAACGTTGATGTTTTACCGGAGCCTGTTGGTCCAGTCACCAGCAGGGCCTGCGCCGTACCCGAAAGATCTTTCACTATCTTACTAAGAATTGCATCCGGCATGCCCAGCGCTTCAAAGGTGAGGTGTGTGGGGTCGGAATTCAGTACACGGGCTACGAGATTTTCTCCATGCAGGGTTGGAACGGTAGACACTCGCAGATCGCGATGAGTTGAGCCTACCTTGATACGTAGTCGCCCGTCTTGGGGTCGTCTTTTCTCTGATATATCCATGCCCGCAAGGAGTTTCATCCGGGATATAACTCCTGCCGACAGGTGCCCCGGTACCGTGAGTAAAAGTGACATTACGCCATTTCTACGCACCCTAACGTCGAGATGGTCGCTCTCAGGAGATACGTGCAGATCGCTTGCTTCTTGCTCAAGTGCATCGAGCAGGATCTTGTTCACTAGTCGCACTACTGGCGGGGCCTCGGGATCGGACATCGCGATATTTGATTCTGTTGCACCCGCGGCACTCACGAGCGGCTTGCTTGAAGTGGCTTGCGCAGGCTCTAAATCGAATTTCTCATCTGCCGTCACGGTTAATCGCCGCCTTAGCAGATCCAGAATCTGCGCCTCCGGCGCGATCGCCAATTGAGTCGTTTCACCAAGGGTGAAATCTATTGATTGCTTTATATGCCGCGCCAGTGGATTCGCGGTGGCTATTATTAGACTCCCACGCTCACGTCCTATCGGAGCAGCACGCATCTCTCGCCATTGTTCAAGGGAAATTTGCTTCAGGAGAGATTCATCAATGGCACGCGCCAGTGTCAAAGCGTTCTGTTTGGTAACGGTGATGACTTGGATGCCTAGCTTCTCTCCTACAAGGTGCACAACATCTGTCTCATCAAATAAGTTCAGGAACGCGCCGTGCGAAATTGGCCCGACTGGATTCGCCTGAGGGCTCGAAAAGCTCTGATTGAACGTCTCATCATCGATAATGTGCAATTTGAGGAGTAGCCGGGCCAGAGCAGCCCAGGCTTCCGAATCATCATTCATGCTCGCCATGCGATGGTCCCCATTTCGTTTTTGAACGGTGCAATGAAAGAATTTGCTCGGGTAAGAGGTAGTTGTAGAAACATGAGTAATTAGAGAAACCTAGTTAAATCATGTGCCTGCTGCTTAAGTTGTGCTCACTTCTTATAATGGACGGCAGTTGTTGTCGTATACTTGAGTTGATACTATGTAGTACCCCTGCAAGTTGAGTTCCTTCACCTAATGGTGATTATTTCAGAAACACACTACTAGTACATTGTAACCTAAATATGTTCTAGGCTGCTCGCGACGACGTTCTAAAAAACAGTCTCTATCTACCTCTACTAAAACGATCGAAGCTTGTGTTAAAGGGAGAACGCAAGCCATGAAGACCAGAGAGAGATTTACTATTAGGGTGAAGAAGAGTGAAGCCCAAAAGCTCAAGGGGATCATAAAGCGAGGGGAGTCGAACGCGCGAGTGATAACGAGAGCGAGAATTTTGTTAATGAAGTCTGAAGGCCGAACGAACGAGGAAGTGTCACGAGGACTCGGTGTATCAACTAGAACTGTAACGAACGTTATAAAGCGATACCTGGAGAGCGGACTATCGAGAGCTCTTAACGATCAGCCCCGCCCCGGTGCTCCGAAAACGATTGATGGGCTTGCGCGAGCGAAAATTACAGCGCTTGCCTGCACCACACCGCCTGAAGGTAATAGTCAGTGGAGTCTTCGATTATTGGCAGACAAGATAGTGGAGCTTGAGTTTGTGGAGTCCATTTCCCATATGCATATTGGAAGGATTCTAAAAAAAACGAAGTAAAACCACACCTCAAGAATCAATGGTGCCTTAGTAAAATTGATGCTGCTTTTGTGTGCCAAATGGAGCAGGTGCTTGCTGTATATGAGAGACCCTATGATGCAAAGCATCCGGTCCTCTGTTTCGATGAGCGTCCCTGTCAACTGATCGACAATGTGATGGTACCGACCCCTGCGCAACCAGGACGAGTGCGCCGAGAAGATTATCACTACAAACGCTGCGGAACAGCAGTGGTACTTCTTGCAGTGGAGCCTCTTACGGGAAGGCGACTTGTGCAAGTAACGTCCAGAAAAACGAAAAAAGAGTATGCTGAATTCATGAAAATGGTGGCACAAGAATATCCAAATGCCGAGAATATCACCGTGATTCAAGATAATTTAAACACGCACCACCCGGCATCTTTTTATCAACGATATCCTGCTTCGCAAGCTTTTAAACTCACTTCTAAAATAAAAATGGTGTACACTCCCAAAAAAGCTAGTTGGCTCAACATGGCAGAAATTGATTTCTCTGCTCTGGCTCGACAGTGCCTAAAGCGCAGGATCCCTACTCTCCAACTACTCTCCAACTACTCTCAGATGAGGTCTACGCCTGGGCTAGAGTGCGAAATAAAAAACGTATAAAAATCCGCTGGCAGTTCTCGCTTCGATCCGCTCGCGCAAAATTCCACTCAGCCTATAAAAATGTAAGGAAATAATTTAGGTTACAGTGTACTAGGCTCACGCCTCTCGCACTAGCCGCTGCAACTCTGATATTG
Source organism: Pseudomonadota bacterium (assembly GCA_043771805.1). Taxonomy (GTDB): domain Bacteria; phylum Bdellovibrionota_C; class UBA2361; order UBA2361; family OMII01; genus JAYVGZ01. The sequence continues at coordinate 2,995 of JAYVGZ010000606.1, read as the reverse complement.
CATAGATCGGTATGACCAACAGCTCCCCAACGCGCGCAGGTTGCTCAAATGCAACTCGAACTCCTATAGCAGATCCTTTTTCGTGCATGAAGACACGCAGACTCTTCATTCCACCTCTGCTCCCTGCTTTCACTTCAATTGGAACGATGTGACCGTCGAGTGGTACGACGAGATCGACTTCCGCATTTGCGCTACGTGCTTCGCGGTGCCAGTAGTAAAGCTCGCCAGGTAAGGTTGGGGTGCTATGAGCAAGAATCTGATTTGCGACGTAAACCTCTGCTAGAGCACCCTTGTTTAGCATATCAATGTCATTAGCTAGGAGCAGTTCCGCAGGAGTGATACCAATCAGCCGTTGATAGAGCGCATGATCAAAGGGCAGTACCTTGAATTTCTTAAGGTCTACGCCCGCACCAAGCGGCAAGCCCGCGCAGTGCGAATGATACATGCGATTTATTATGCCAGCATCACTCAAGAGACCCAGCGCATGCTGCACCTGTTGAGAGCTGGCATCGGGGTAAGCGTGGGTATGAATAAATTTTTTCCCAGCTTGCAGAGCAGATGAACGCAGAACTTCCTTAAGGCGAGCTAGCGGCACGCGTCCGCTGTAGAGGGAAAAGTCCTGCTCAAGCCCAGTGCGAATTGTATCTAACGTGTGCATCGCAGCCGAGTAGTCATTTCCTTCGAGGAATGTAACGACCACTTCGGGTAAGCCACCGATGCACATAAATGACCGACAGATCGATACGAGACGGTGATGGAACACCTCAAAGTGCGGCTCGTCTATCCTCATCGTAGAAAGAGCAGAGACAAGCCCCTGGTGGGTGCTGGCTCCTAAGAATTCTTTAAAAGTCAGAGGGTGCATGAAGAGAGATTCGATCCGACCTACGCCAAAAGAAGGAATATCAGCGAGTGCAAATTCGAGCAGTGAGCCAGCTGCTATGACATGCAGGCCAGGACGTTTTTCGTGCAAGAACCGCAACGCACTGATCGCAGCGGGGCAGGCCTGAACCTCATCTAAAAAAAGGAGCGTTCGATCATCCTCAATCGGCACACCGTAGTACCCAGATAGGCGGGAAAGAAGGGCGTGGGGGTTCAGGTCTTGCGGATCAAATAAGCCCTTGGCGAAGCCACTCTCTAGGAAGTTGATCTCTAGGAAGTGGGTAAACTGCGACCTGAGCTGGCGGACTATGTAGGTTTTGCCGACCTGCCTTGGCCCACGAAGAAGTAAGACTTTGCGGTTGGATCGCGCACGCCAGTCTAGCAGAGCGGCAAAAATGTCTCGCGTAATGTGTACAGGCATTTAGCGACTTACATGTGATAAGTTATTATACAAGGGATTAAATTAGATCAAATGTTAATATAGCAAGGGATAAGTATCAAGCTAAAACAACTTTTACAACCGAAAGGATCTGTAACCTGCAGATGATCTTGAGTCTTTGTATTTTGACTGTAGGGCATGCGCTGTACGAATGGAGGAACGTGACGGCGGGGTCAGGAGAGTGCGGAGTGGCTCTATAGCAGGATACCACCATCATACCTCTACAGAATTCTACCCACTCGCGTTGATTCTCTTCCCAATAAATCTCGACAACTGCCCCGCTAAGTATATCGGCAGATCAGTTACCTGTGATGTCTGTAACAAACGATCTAACGAAAATCGATACCCCGCGATCGGCTGATACTTCTTCATAAACTGTCGCAAGCTCTTCGCCTTCTTATTGATCCCAGACTTTACTTCTACAGGAACTACTTGGCCCTCAACTTCAAGAAGAAAATCCACTTCTGCTTGTGCCGCACTGGTCCAGTAGTAAAGTTCGGCTCCTCCCGCCGCTACAATTTCTTGCGCAACAACCTGTTCACTACGGATACCGCGGTAGCCCATAAACAGCTCTGAGACATCGAGTAAGCTACTTTTTGGCACCTGCATTCGAGCTCCAACCAAACCTATGTCAGAGCCGAAGATCTTGAACACTTCAGAGGAGCTGCTGGCTGCCAATGGCGCACGGGCTATTTCAACGTTACGAGCCTTAAGAATCATTCCTGCATCAACTAGCCACTGAAGTGCTGATTCGCACTCTCTCGCTCGTGCGCTCTTTGCCACCGCTGAAAAAATGAATTTCCTATTCTCGCGCACAAGCTGCGCTGGCAGAGACTCCCATATTTTTCTAATGCGCAGAGTCTCTCCCGGATCAGGATGCTTTGAGAAGTCACACTGATATGCACGCAAAATCGCTCTCTGTAGATCTCGCACCACATCAAGATCTTCTGCGTTAACGTAACTCTGTACAACTTCCGGCACTCCTCCGACAAAGCAGTACTCATGGAATGCAGAAAGCAACTTATGATGAATAAGCTCGTCAATCTGCTCTCCGATCTCAATATTTAGGATGAAGTCAGCCAAACTCTGTAGTCCACGCGCAGAAAGAAATTCGACGAAGGTGAGTGGCCACAAATTGAGAAACTGAACATGTCCAACTGGAAAAGAAACATTCACGGCGAGGGAAACTCCAAGAAGAGATCCAGCAGCGATGATGTGACGATCTGCTGCACCTTCGCGGAAGTATTTCAGACTAGTGAGTGCTCTACCACATTCATGCACCTCGTCGAAAAACAACAGAGAAGATCTCGGTGTGATTGTCTGGTTCGTGGCAAGTTCTAGTTTTCTTATCAGTGTCTGCGGTTCAAGTGATTCGGCGAAAAGCGATGCAAACTGGGGCTCTGTTTCAAAGTTCAAATAAATCAGGTTCTCATAGCGCTCCTTGGCAAATGCTTTGATTGCGTAGGTCTTCCCTACCTGGCGCACGCCCTGAAGTAGCAGGGGTTTGCGGTTTGGCTTTTGTGCCCAGGAGTTAAGTTCGGTAAATACTGAGTGCTTCATTTTTAACACAATTAACGGTACTTGAGAGTCGGGAGTTCTTTCCCTCGAACTATTCGTTTTTTGCCATGAGTTTAGCTTGTTCGATTGCCAGCTCAATCCACTCATCGATGAATTGCT
>JAYVGZ010000605.1:0-2458 GCA_043771805.1 Pseudomonadota bacterium | reverse complement strand
TTGAGTGTTTTCGACAGGTTGTAAAAGCTACGGAGGATAGTTTCTGCCTTTTTCGAATTTATGGACAGAAACTAGATAAGCGCTAACCCGCTAATACGTTCGAAATGCTTCCGATTGTTAGTTAAAAGTTTTGCGCCTATCTCAAGGCATATGCCTGCAATCAGACAATCAGCCATCCCTACACGATGACCACTTTTTTCTAGTGCTTTTGCGATTTCGGCTGCTTTCAATGCTGCCTGCTGAGTAAGATCATACACTCTTAAGGCCTCAAGTAGCACCTGTACAGCTGAACTTTGCTTCTTTGATTGAGCGCCGAAATGTAGCTCAAAAGCACTAACGGTGGTGGTTGATAGTACTCCTCGTGAGAGCAACTCTCTTACTCGATTTGACCCATCATTCTTTCTTAAAAAGTCGATGAGTACGTCTGAGTCAGCCACCACTAGCGCCACTGAGCCCGTACCTTCGAGACTCGCTCAGTTAGACTGTCTGCTTCAGAATCAGAGAGTGCTCCTTGCACAGCTAATGCTGCTTTGATCTTTTCTGATCGCAAAGACTCATCTTGAAAGTAAAGTTCGAGTGCCTCATCGATAATCAATGAGTACCCTTTCAGGCCCCTACGAGCAGCTGCGCTGACTAGTTTGGTTTTGTTTTTTGGTGATAATTCTATGGTTGTTCGATCGGTCATAGTCACTAGTATGTATAAGCATGCATGTGCATGTCAAGGAATGTTTGTTTCTAGCCTGGATGACAGGACTGGGAGTGCTAACCTGGATGCCTCACGGCATCTGCTCGCAAGCGGGTCAAATGGCACTGGACAGCTCGAAACGGTGAATCTGAAAGCAGTGGTACGGTCTCGGTAACCGGGAAGACGCGTCTGTTGCTAGGTGGATGCTGGATTTACCAGATTTTAGATACACGTATCCCGTCGAAGTGGACTCTAGGCTCGTGAGAGCGCCTAAGAAGATGCCTTAAGAGCTGAGTAGAATAGTTCTTGAAGCGGGAAAGACTCAGCGAAGGAGAGATACACCCTGCGTGCGGTGACGGTAACCTTGACGGCAATTTTGAGAAGCTTACTGCGTATAGTGTTTGGCTCGGAATTTTCCATCTCAGTACCGGCGAGAGAGGATTTCTTAAACAAGACCAGCACGAGATACGCCACAGTAGAGAACCAGAGCCGCAGTTGGTTCGCTCGCTTTACTGAGGAGCTTGCTCGGTGAGCGAACAGCTGAAACTGTTCCTTGATACAGTTCTCCGCCTCGCCGCGCTTGCAGTACACTTTCTCATACAGGGTAGCGGGATTCCCTTTGAGCGAAGTGACGATGAAGCGTGGGTTCGAGCCCTTCTCGAGGTGTTCGGCTTTACCGATAACGCGCCGTTTCCGCGACCAGCTATCATTGGTCTCATATTGGAAGGCTTTGAATACTCGGGCAGCGCATTTTGTTTCTTCGTACCGTAGCTGAGCAGTCTGCATCTCTTCAGCAAGTTCCGCTTGAAGGCGACTATTTCGCGCAAGTCCAAGGATGAAATCGATGCCATTTTCCTCACAAAATCGCATGATCCCCTCTCGCGCAAACCCTGAATCGGCGCGAAGAATTATCCTTACACCAGGAAGCGCTGCTTTAAGTGCTGGTATGATCTTTTCAAGTGCCGCCTCCGTCCCAAGCGAAGCATCAATGTTGGCTGGTCGGAGCTCGGCCCACAGGGGGAATTCTTCACAGAAGATGTACAGCGGGAGATAACAGTAGTGTCCGTAGTAGCCGTGATAGAATCGTCCTTCCTGCTTCCCGTGAAGTGGAATATCTGTCGCGTCAGCATCCAGTATAAGCTGCTTCAGCTTCTTTCTCTTAGCGTAGCGGACAAACTCTTGGATAAAGAAGGTCTCCAGGCTGCTATCATCATACGTAATCTTCTTGTATCTCTCATCATCACAGATAGCTTCCTTACCAAGCTCAATTCGGTTCAAGGTGCTGTGGCTTGCAAGTACAGAGTGCTCTCCCGGTATCCTCCCTGACAGGAGCTGCGCTACCGGGTCTTTCCGTACAGTGTCATGGTCGCTTAAGTCTTCATACCCGGCGAGTAACCCGTAGACTCTCTGCTTTAGCATTGACTCCAAGGAATGCGTTACGGCATCCGTAGTTCGGTGGTCGTGGAAACAGTCGCCCAATCGCCCAAAGAATCCCTGGCCGTCAACGATCTCTCGAATCAGGAGCAATCTGAGGTCAGAGGATAGCTTGCCCGCATCGAATCTTCCTTCTACTCGTTTACCACAAATGTCTTGAAACTCTAGTTTCGGTTGCTTACACTCTGTCATGCGAAGAGCCTCTGGAATCCATAAAAATTAAGCTTGATAACTCAATATTTACGGGTTTTTTGATGCCTTCGCACTGCTTTTATTCGAATATCTGTGAGGTATTCAGGCTAGTTGTTTTCACCCCGGATTTGCATCCGCAAATCCGCC
>JAYVGZ010000604.1:0-4133 GCA_043771805.1 Pseudomonadota bacterium | reverse complement strand
AAGGAGAGGTACCCCGAACTCTTTGGCTGTCTTCTCGCCGCCACCACTCCCGAAGAGAGGCATCACAGTGCCATCCGCAAGGGGCAGCCCAGCCATGTTCTCGACTATCCCCAACACATCTACATTTACCTTCTTGAGCATGTTGATCGATTTACGAACATCGGCAAGTGCAACCTCTTGCGGCGTCGTTACCACCACCGCACCCGCTAACTGCACGAGCTGAGACAGAGAAAGCTGCGCATCGCCCGTGCCAGGAGGCATGTCAACAATCATGTAATCGATAACCCCCCAATTAACGTCTTCAAACATCTGGTTAAGGGCTTTGTTAAACATCGGGCCACGCCAGATCACTGCGTCATCAGGGTGGCGTAGAAAGAATCCTAACGAAATATATTTAATCCCAAACTTTGACGGGGGGATAAGACGCTCTTCATGATCGGGAACGACCTGACCGCCCCCAAGCAGGGTTGGAATACTCGGCCCGTAAAAGTCGCTGTCAATCAAACCGACCTTCGCGCCAGTACGGGCAAGAGCAATCGCTAGATTAACGGCCACTGTTGATTTACCAACGCCACCTTTTCCGGAAATAACTGGGACTATCTGACCAAAGTGCGCTGGAATCATAAAGCTACCTCTCTTAGACCTTCACTACTGTTTCCGTTCGATCGGTCGGATCCAACGGTCTCGTCCCCAACAATTGACTCCTGAACAACTGGCTCCTCAACAACCGGATCACGACGCTCAGAGAAGTTAGCGAGCTCCTTCGGTGCAGTCCACTCCTCTCCGAAGTGTGCACGCATAGCTTCCCGGTGGAGGAGATCCTTCGGGATGAGGGAGTCAACAACCTCCCAGGCGAGAACTTCGTCAAACGCGAATCGTCTCGACACATAGAAGTCAACCGGCGGCACCCCGTCAATTATCGGCTCTGCAGTTTTCTTCATCAACCACTTCCAGTCCTGCCCCGAGTGCTCGAGCGCATAAAGAAGTTTTCCTACTCGCCGGTCTCCTCGGGAAAGGAGGCCCTGAAAGTAGCTCTCTTTCGGTGGTTCAAAACGCATCTCAAGATTCGAGATCTTCATTGTCAGTTTACGCAACCGCTCAATTTTTTTATCCAACACCTTCGGATTGAGCATCGGCTCCCACTGAAAAGGGGTCGATGACTTTGGGATAAATGGATTCACTGAGAGTGATACCCATGCCATCTTTCCTGTTGGCTGAGAGATCGCGATGACCGCATCACGGATCGCGATTGCAAGGTGCGCAATCGCGTCCACGTCTTCATCAGTCTCAGTTGGAAGGCCCACGATGAAATAAAGCTTGAATCCGCGAATACCGGCCTCTGCCATTTCTTTGGCTGCGGTTATCACCTGCTCATTTTCAACCCGCTTTCCAGCGGCCCTCCGTAGGCGCTCGCTTCCCGCTTCTGGTGCAAGCGCTACAGTCTTGTACTCACTCTCTGAGATGCTGGCAGCGAGAGCCTTCGTAACCTTCTGCGACATTATCGAACTGAGAGAAGCCCTGCCCCCCTGCTCAGCTACCGAGTGCGCAAGCTTTGCTATCGACTTGTGTGACGACACCGCAGCCCCGACAAACCCGATTGAATCGCTGTTCTCAAGACCGATCTTTATCGTACCGGCTATAGATTCTTCGCTCCTCTTTCGAATCGGTCGGTAGATGTATCCAGCGACACAGAACCGACACCCCATTTCACAACCACGCCCTGTTTCAGTGAGAAACATCGACTTGAACTCGGTCTCCGGAGTTAAAATTCGGGAGTACGTTGGATACTTCGAGAGGTCCTTTACGAATCGGCGTTTAGGACGCGCCGGAACTGTAACAGGTGCGTCGTATCCTGCTACCGTCATATCGGCATTAAACCTGGGAGTATAAAAACGGGGGACGTACACTCCCTCCACTTGGGCAAGCGCGCGAAGGATAACCTCCCGCGATGCCCCACTCTTCTGTGCGGCGTGCACTGCGTCGATAAATTCAGGGAGCAACTCTTCCGCCTCGCCGATCACGACAGCATCCAAGAACTCGGCAACGGGTTCCGGATTCAGGGTTACGGCTGTTCCCCCCGCGATTAGAATAGGGAATCGAAAACGAGCGTTCTCGGCTGCGGCCTCTCTCTCCTGCCAGGTAGGAAACAGTAACCCAAGGTTTCGCAGAATTTTTAGAAGATGAGGGTAGTCTGTCTCAAACGAGAGCGCGAAACCGAGGATATCGCAGTCACCAAGGAGCTTCGATGTTTCAAAAGACCGCCATTTCGCCGCATCATCGCCCTGCTTCCCTACCTCTTCAGGGAGAAAGCCACGCTCTACTACCACGCGTTTATCCCGCGCAAGAATATCGTACACAGCCTGGAAGCCAAGGTTCGACATTCCGATCCAGTAGTGGTTAGGGTACACCAGGTGAAAACGAACGTCTCCCGCAGTATTACTGTACGGAATGACCGACTTCTCGCGGGCTCGCAACTCTTTAACAGAAGGATACTTTAGCTCAGCCCGTTGACTACTCACACATCACCACCACGAACTACAAAACTTTTTTTTTGGTATCTGGAGCTCCAGCCGAAGGCGGGCTCGCTGCGGCTTCACTGATTTTAGTGGCTTTCTCCGCCTCTCGCTTTTTCTGGCTGAGATTCTTGAAACTTCGAAGGTCAAGCGCAGCCTCCGTTGCATTCAACCCTGCCGCAATAGTGCGGCTCTCTGACTGATTAGGGCGCAACGTGTAGGAGAAAGAATCAGACTTTACCACTGAGCCACGGCTGTTACGCTGTACTACGCCCAAGTTTGCTGAATAGGTGTCTTTTGAGTTGTTGAACACTTTCATCTGCCATGTCGATGGATTTAAGCGCGATACTGATCCCGCGATAGGGGCCTCGTCTTTGCCGTCAACGCCTCCCCAGACGTCAGGAATTTTTTGATTCACGGCTCCCGTTGAGATTGAGGTGGAGAGACTACCGCTACGGGGCAGCGGTGTCGCCTTGCTTGCAGCACCCTCTTCGGCTTCAACTCTGCTTAAGGACGCAGCAGCTGCGATTACGACAAGAACAAGAGCTGTTACACCGGTAAAGTAGCGCGAAAAATTTATCATTGCTCAAACCCCAAAATGCCCACACGATGAACTGCCCCCGTAAGGTGACCCGTTACGACCGCTTAGTAAAGGACTCGCCGAGAATGCGTTTACTACTCACCATTCACAGTAAAAAAACAGTGGCACAGTAGAAAACATCGACGAATCTAGCAGTTATGTCTACACCGCACAACGCGTGCCGCGCACTATGACCTGTACTATATGCATCACCACTTGCCCCAACCGTGAGGTCGCGCTCTCGCTCGCCCGCCGCGTCGTAGAGCTACAGCTCGCTGCCTGCGTCAACATCATCCCTGGTGTCGAGTCAGTCTTCCGGTGGGAAGGGTCTATTTGCGTTGAAAATGAAGTGCTGCTGGTGATGAAGACTCGTGAGCACCTGAAGAATCAGCTCGAGCAAGCCGTCCTCGCGGCACACCCCTATGAGGTTCCAGAGTTCGTAGCTGTAAACCCCAGCGGTATCTCAAACAGGTATGCTGAGTGGCTAGAAGCCTCAGTGCTTCCCTCAGTGATTCCCCCCATAGCCGACACGGAAAGGTAGGAAAAACCACATCCCACTGGTATTTCCGAGGTATTACCTTTGAAGGCCGGGTCGCTGTTCGGAATGCCCCCTACCATCAATTATCACCTGAGTACCCCCAAGGGGCTGCCCAGGGTATGTCTGATTGCCACCTACCGACGGTAGCTGTGGAACCGCGGGCGGCAAGGCAACTACCGCGCCCGAAGTCGACCACACGTTCATCTTTTCGCCACTTTCAGTCTCTATACTCTCACCAGGCAAAACCGGAGGTAGCCGCGGGTCGGAGCCTTTACCCTCCTCTTTTTTCGCGAGAGAGGGGTGAGAATTATCGGCATAAGTCGGTGAGCTACCCATAAAAACACCGAAAAACGCAGGGATCAGAAACCGAGGCAGAAAATAAATATTCATTAGTTTCATATATCTACCAAAAAATAGCGTTGCGATCCTAGCCCGACTTATAGGATGCAGTCACCATGGCAACAGAACGAGCGGTCACAGTTCTCCTCTCAGGGCGCGGAAG
>JAYVGZ010000603.1:0-2506 GCA_043771805.1 Pseudomonadota bacterium | reverse complement strand
GCTGCATTCTACATTAACCCGAAAGCGGGAGTGGAGAATTCAGATGATGCTCTTGGAGGCCTCCCCATTGGGGCTAACCGGCCAAGAGCTTGAACTGCCAAGTACCAAAAACGCCATTTTACCTATTAGCTCGGCAACCAGATAGTGCCAGCAACTTTTTCGATAACGAAACGAAAAATGAATAAGGCTAAAAAAACTTCATCCACTACTTTATCGTCTCAACGGCGCCTAATACGAACTTCGCCTAATACGAACTTCGCCTAATACGAACTTCAAGGTCCAGGCAACTTGCCATCAGGAAATACTCCCTGATTTAAAGTTTATTCAAAGCCCCAGCCAAACTAGAGGGCGGATGATACGTCCCGCGGTTCCCGTTGGTCAAGCATTATTTTTGGTGAGCCAGAGTAATCTCGGCGAACCGCGTAGGTGACATTCGAGCGGTGGGGATTGGGGCCCCTAGACTTAATGAGCGCTTCTGTGTTTACGAACTGGGTATCGAGGCCGCCTTAACCGGCCGATTGAGCAACGCTTTTCTGAAGGAGGCTGGTTAATACGGACGAATGTAAGGGAGGAACTGGATGTATACGCAGGCGCGCCCAAGCTACTTCACAGCTCTATCCGCTGGAGATACGACAGTTACTATTACGTCTTCACCGAGAACAAGAAGCCTGGGCTGTTGCCGTTCTGATTCAGCAAGCAGGGAATTCCTCTCGATTCTCAGTGATTCTCGCTGCGCCGTTCTGCGGAGCCTATCCTCCACCAACTTGGTCGTTACAACCCGAATCGAGGTCAGTTCCGCAAGAAACTCCTCATGTGCATTCCGCCCTGTCGTAGAGACAGCCCCGCCAGCTGAGCTCAACTTGGTTGCCAACTCGGTTAGGTTAGTAATTCCGTCTGGGATCTGCGGCAATACAGGGAGGCCACGCAGCACACCGCCTCCATAAGTAATGCCTCCATAAGTAATGAAGGGCGTGAGCGAAGCGGGATTGGCAGCTGCGCGCGTCGGCGGATCCGCATGGGGAAGCCCTAAGGTCTTGGCAAGACGCGCCGCTACACCAGCAAAAGCTACGCCCCCTTCCGTATCATCCCCGTCGAGGTCGCGAATCGATTGAGCGATACCGTCAACTCTCTCATTGTTATCCCGTATGGCCTTCACGACAGGAACAAAGGTTTCCCACTTCTGTTGAATACCCTCTGACTCAAGACGAAGCGAGAGGAGCCCTCTTTCGGCCCTCTCAATTGACGCGGTCAAGGTCGATGTTTTAGGTACTTTCACCTGTTCTAGAAGGGAGGTGATTTCTAACGCGACGGTTCCTCGCAGTTGAAGCTCTGCCGAGCCAGATTGCGCACGGAACCAACCGTCCAAAGGACGGGGCTCGCTTGTGAGTGCTATAAGTGAGCGGGCCATCCGGAAGTCTCGCCCTGAGAGGGCGGACGATAGGCGCGCATGGACATCCTGAGCGGCCCGGCTCACGGTGATTGTGAGTCCAACCACTGCGCAGCAGATAACAATCCCGAGAGAGAGGAGGGCGAATCCCCACCCCCATAACACCGGAGTAGCTTTGGCGTAACGTCGAGCGACCATGTCGGATAGGATTCAACGAGTCGGCTATGGGATGCGAGAAGATGAAACGGACTCGGTGAGCGTTAACTCTTCATGAGCGGCGATTCAATCAGGTGGGGCTGTCCCGCTGCTTCGCTTCCATTGTATGGTGGCATAAGGGGCTTGGCCCCCTCCTTCGGTTTTTCGCCATTAATAGAACAGGAGACCTCATAGTGGATTCAGCGACGCTCGATAGAACTACCGCTTTTGACGATCAACGCCCGATTCGCGCCGGGGTTGATGCACGTAGTTTTTTCCCGTTTTTTCAAAAGGCAGGGGCGGGGGAGTGCTACCTCGATTCCGCTGCTACCACGCAGAAGCCACAGGTAGTTCTTTCAACGTTGACTGACGTGCTAACTAATCACTGCGCAAACGTCCACCGTGGTGCCTACGGGCTGAGTGCGGTTGCCACTGAGATGTATGATCGTGCTCGTAGTATTGTATCCCGTTTTATTGGGGCACCGTCCGAGAAGAATATAGTTTTTGTTCGGGGTGCAACCGAAGCGATTAATCTTGTGGCCTATGCGGGTGAGCACCTCTTGCAGCGCGGCGATGTTGTTCTGCTATCCCTGCTTGAGCATCACAGCAACATCGTCCCCTGGCAGCTCCTCGCTCAGAGACGGGGAGTAAAGATTGCCTTCACAGAGATCTCTGATGATGGCAGGTTCCTCATTGAAGACTTCCGCGAAAAAGTAAAAGTACTCAAGCCGAAACTTGTTGCTATAACTCAGCTCGCGAATTCGCTCGGAACCATCACGCCCATAGAGGAGATTGTACAGATAGCGAAGGCTGGTGGTGCGCGCGTGCTAGTTGATGGTGCCCAAGGGGTGAGCCACTTGGGCGTTGATGTCCAAAAATTGGGTTGTGATTTCTATGTCTTCTCCGGCCATAAGCTTTACGGAC
>JAYVGZ010000602.1:0-3577 GCA_043771805.1 Pseudomonadota bacterium | reverse complement strand
GGTCAATTGTTATAGGTGCAGGGATAGCTGGTCTTGTTGCAGCTCACGAACTGGTTAAGGCAGGTTTCGAGACCACAATTATTGAGCCTGGGCCCGTTGGCGGTATGATCCACACGGAGTCTTCACAGGGCTTCACGTTAGAGTGCGGGCCGAACGTCCTAGTGGAGCGACCCGAGCTTCTCAATCTACTGTGTGAGCTTGGTCTGGAGCAGACTCTGCGTTATCCGGCGGTGATGCCTTATGGCCAGTACGTGTGGCATGAGGGAAAGCCGTGCCTCGTGCCGAAGTCGTTGATGCAGTTAGCAAACAGCTCTCTGTTTTCATGGGGATTCAAAGCTAGCCTTCCTTTCAAGTTACTTAAACGGGGTTTGCTGAAACCAACATCAGAAGATGAAAGTGTTCTGCAGTTCTTCAGTCGGTTGTTGGGTGAGCGCACAACCAAAATTTTGCTCGATCCCGTGTTGAAGGGGATCTACGGTGGAGATGTCGAGACGTTGAGTGCGCGATCAATCTTTCCAAAGTTGTGGGATGCTGCATCGGCGGGCAAATCTCTTGCGCAGTATATGAAAGAGAGGAAGGGGGCGGGCGCACCCCGCACTGTTGTTATCAATGGTGGGATCCAAACGGTCACTGATACTTTATGGGAACGGCTTTCGGAAAAAGTGCGAGTGGTTGCGGCTGCTGCGAGCGCGATTTCATCGGACGGGGCGGGAAGATATTTGGTGACCACGACAACAGGAGAAAGCATCTCCGGTGAACGAATAGTTGTAACTGCATCGGGGAAGCGACTAGCTCGTATTATTGAGGGGCTTGAGCCAGAAACGAGTGAGCTTATTCGAACTACGTCGTACGCGACGCTCGCCGTAGTTCACTTGGCAGTGCCACGTAGTGCAGCACTTATACCGCGGGCTTTTGGCGTTCTCTTTCCGCGTGAAATGCCCGAGCACTTCTTAGGTGTAATGTTTAACTCGCTCATCTTCCCACACGTTGCGCCGCCTGATAAACATGTGCTCACGGCTGTCCTCGGTGGTGCTCAGGCTGGAAAGTTTTCACCTAGCGAGGAAGTTCTCACGAAGAGGATACCCCGTTTGGTTGAAAAGCTTATGAAGCTGCCCTCGACCGAATGGCTGGGTGCAGCCATATGGCCCGATGCGATCCCGCAGCTTAATGTTGGGCATTTTCGAACGGTAGCTGCCATTGATTCATTTGAGGCAAAGTTCCCGGGAGTTGTGGTAGCGAGCGTTGACCGAGGTGGTGTTGGTGTCTCTGATCGAATCCGAGTTGCACGAGAAGCAGTAGGAAGATTACACATATGAATAATGAACGGTGTGAGTTCGGGTGCCGCGGCTCTCGTGATAAAGTAGGTGTTCTCATCGCGCAGCTCGGGACGCCAGACAATCCTTCGCCTGCAGGGGTACGGAAGTATCTGCGCCAGTTCCTCTCTGACCCACGAGTCATCGAGCTCCCAAGAGTTATCTGGTTGGTTCTTCTTTACTGCGTTATTTTGGTTACTCGACCGAAGCGTTCTTCCCGATTGTACAGCCGTATCTGGACAAAAGAGGGATCCCCCCTTCTAATCTTTACGAAGAAGCAGACTGAAGGGGTTCGGGCTAGACTCAAACTGTCATCGCCCGGAACTGAAGTAGAGTTCGGTATGCGGTATGGAAGTCCAAGCCTCGAATCGGCGATAGACGCGCTTATTGCGAAGGGGTGTTCGAAGATCCTACTTTTCCCGATGTATCCTCAGTACTCGGCCACCACAACAGCCGCGACCTATGATGCTGTGTTCCCGCATCTGCTCGCACGCCGATGGGTTCCTACCTTGAGGGTAGCTGAGCCCTACTATGCACACCCTAAATACATCAACGCTCTCGCTACCGTCGTCAACGAACATGTAGCCAAGATGGAGTGGACCCCTGAGAGGCTCGTGCTTTCGTATCACGGTATTCCCCAGAAATACGTGGCAAAGGGGGATGTCTATTGCTGTCAGTGTAACGAGACGACAGCAGCACTTCTTCCGAAGTTGAGTCTGCCCCAAGAGAAAGTCACTCACACGTTCCAGTCGAGGTTCGGGCGCGATCCTTGGTTGCAGCCGTACACAGACGAGACCTTTGAGAAGTTGGCTCATGATGGAATCAAGGACATCGCGGTGTTTGCGCCCGGGTTTCCCGCGGACTGTTTAGAAACCCTCGATGAATTGGGGAATGAAGGAATAGAGCAATTTCATGAGGCCGGGGGAGGGCGATACTCACTAATCTCATGCCTTAATGATCATCCTATCTGGCTTGATGCGATGGAATCGATCATTCTCGATGAGCTTGGGAGCTGGATATCTGGTCAAGCTCGAGCAGTGGCGGATTGCACAATCACGTGCCCGCTAAAATCGGTGGCGTAGGGATGGGGAAGGGAATTCAGTTACTCGTTGGAATTATAGTGAGCGCGGCGACCCTGTACCTTGCCTTCAAGGATGTCGATGTTGCTCAGTTGCGGTCAACGATTGCATCGATATCGCTCTGGCCAATAGCGCCGTTTCTTGGCTTGTGGATATTGCACTATGTAGTTCGGGCATGGCGGTGGCGGTACTTACTTCCTACTCACGAAGGGGCCAAAGTTCCAATTCGCAGCCTCTTTGACTCGATCATTCTTGGAAACCTTGCATCCTTTGTTCTTCCATTCCGGTTAGGCGAGTTTATTCGACCACTGATTTTATCGAGATGGTCTTCGTACACCTTTGCATCGGGTTTTGCGTCGGTTGTTATCGAGCGTTTTTTCGATCTCGCAGCAGTTCTTTTTACGCTCGCTGTCATTGTTCCCTTTCTCCCTGAACTTCCGAAAGAGGCGATGTATGTGGCTTTCTCGTTAGGGGTTCTGGCCGCTGGGTTATTCGTATTTATGGTCGTCGGCTGCCTCATTCCGAATGTACTTCGAAAGATTATTCGATTTTTTACGAACCCCTTGCCGATCAAGCTAAAAACGTTTGCGAACAAGTTCTCTGATGACCTGCTTGATGGCGCCGCCATCGTAGCGACTGTCCCGCGACTGGCTATGATCCTTTCACTCTCAGTTTTAGTTTGGGCCACTTCGTTCGCGCAATTCTATGTTCTCTTGTGGCTCTTTCCCGAACCGTTTTCGGTTCTGCTAGCGTTAACTATCGGTGTACTAGTAGCGCTCTTTGTAGCAGCGCCGTCTACGCCGGGGTTCGTTGGAGTATTTCAGGGGGGGTGTGTTGCGGCCGCAGCCCTCGTTGGATACCCGATAGCGACTGCACAGGCTTATTCACTCGTTGTGCATGTTCTCATTTACATCACCATCATCGCCGTGGGCTTCACGCTTCTCGCGGTTCATGACCTAAGCCTTGGTGAGCTGAGATCGTCGGTGGGTAAAAAGCCCGCTGATGAGCCGAGTGCAGCGCACTGACCTGTGAGCGAAGGTAACCGTTCAGACAGTGGAGCTAAAATCCGAGGAGCGTCCCAACCCTTCAGGGGTGGATTTGCGGATGCAAATCCGGGGTGAAAACAACTAAGCGTTCACAAAAGCGGACGACGGGCGACCAGCCCGTTGACCATGAAAGGCTCGC
>JAYVGZ010000601.1:0-9680 GCA_043771805.1 Pseudomonadota bacterium | reverse complement strand
CAAAAGTCGGACAGCAGCCCGCTGACTTCAACAACGTAATGCCAGCATACGGTAGTGACGACGCCATAATCTTCGCGTCGGACCGCCCTAGAGACGGTCAGGCGCATCTTTATCCTCAGTTGGACGAATACGAGTCCACCCCCACTAACACGGGGCTCTGGAAGTTAAACCCTCGATCTGGGCAACTGGTGCTCCTCGACCATGCTCCTTCAGGCGACTTTCATCCAATTGTCGACTCTTTCGGTCGCGTGGTCTTCTCGCGGTGGGATCACCTCCAACGTGATCAACAGAAAGATGGTGGAAGTTTTGGCACGTTCAATTATTCGAGTGAGGCAGTTGGCTCGGTCCCAACAGATTCACAGGCGGAGGCGTTTCCTGAGGTCCGCTCCCTAAAGGATCCCGATAAAAAATCTTTTGAAGAGCTCCACACCATCAACCAATTTTTCCCTTGGATGATGTTTCAGGACGGAACAGAGCTTGAAACGCTCAATCATGTCGGGCGGCATGAGCTTGGGGAGTATGGAGGGGCCTCTCGTAATGACGACTCGAATCTCACCTACATCAGTAGTGGGGGCGTGCGGACAGCGGCAGATCTGTTTCTTCACCTACAGGAAGACCCTGCTGTCCCCGGAAGATTCTACGGCATCAAGGCTCCTGAATTCGGCACCCATGCTTCGGGGCAGGTGGTGTCTATCGAAGGGGCGCCCTCGGTGAATCCTGCTGACATGGAAGTGGCATACGTTACCCATCCCGATACCGATGGACCGACAGACTCCCCCAGTCCAAATCACTCTGGACTTTACCGAACACCACTAAAACTTTCCTCCGGTGAATTAGTCGCATCTCACACATCTTCAACGCGAGAGGATCGAAATGAGGGAACTGCCGATACTCCGGTATCGCGTCATAGCTACCGGTTAGTAAAACTTTCCAAGAGTGGAAGTTATTTAACTGCTGGATCCCCGTTGACAGCAGGCATCAAAGAGACAATCTCATATTGGCAGCCGGACTACCTTATTGAGTACAACGACCAAGTCATGTGGGAGCTTCAACCTGTCGAGCTCGTTTCCAGAAGGCGTCCGCCGCTACCCGCTCTACCGCTACCCCAAGTAGAGCAAAATCTACTGCAAAGTGTCGGAGTGGACCTAGCGTCGCTTCGAAGCTTTCTGCAGGAGCGCAACCTCGCGCTAATTGTCACGCGCGACGTAACAGCCCGTGATGCTGCAGATCGACAGCAACCCTTTAATTTGCGAGTGGCAAACACCGAGAAAGTAAAGGTCGGCGCGGGCGGTAAAGTCTACGACGTACAGAGTATGCAGATATTTCAAGGTGACTTACTGCGTGGCATCGGTGGGGCTGACTCACCACGGGCCGGGCGACGTGTGCTAGCGCAGCCTATGCATGACGTTGGGGTATCAAACGGAGATACCACTGGTTTGCCACCTGGTGCAGTGAAGATAGGCTCCGATGGATCGGTTGCGGCATTCGTGCCAGCGAACCGTGCACTCTCTTGGCAAATTGTGGCGCCGGACGGTGGCGCTGTGGTTCGCGAACGGTACTGGGTAACATTCCAACCTGGCGAGGTTCGTGTATGTACGGGGTGTCATGGTGCAAACCACTTCGATCAAGCCGGTCAAACGGCTCCGACGAATGAACCTCAGGCATTGCGGGCACTGCTGCAAGGGTTAACCTTCGCTCCTCCGAATGCTACTCCACCAGGCGGTTCCTCCCCAGCGGGCGACGATGGTTCCGAGTTTTCGCTTGCCGTGGTCAAGAGAGGGAAGGTGATTAAAAAGCTCAGGCGTGGCGATTCGTTTACCGTGCGGGTGTTAGCTAAGAATTCAGCTGCAAAAGGAAAGGGTATCGTCGTTTCCGTTGTTGACGGAAAATGTGCGGCCACCCGGACGGTGGTCGCACCCAGCAGTGGAGCATCGACAGTTTCCGGCACAGTGCCTTATGGAAAACGGGGTGGGCACTTAGTGATCAAAGCCCTCTATGGTGCAGCTACTGCAACGCAGCTTTCGATCCAACTTACTGCGGGAGGTCGAACAGCAAGAAATGGCACGAACGCTTGTAGGGGGTTGATCAAGTAGAGTAACGACGAACGGCAGCTACTCCCCAGTTTTCAAAAACTCCTCACTTTCGTTTATCCATGGGACAAAGCGACCCCAGAAAGGGCAAGTAGAGCCGGTATTTATTAACACTCACTAGAGTCCGGTTTCATTTGGGTTAGCTGGCAGCATCTCTATGCTACAGTGCTTGAGGATGCGCCTCACCGTCATATTGTTTTTGCGATCCCGAAACGTATTCGACTCTTTTTTAAATTTGATAGGCGACTCCTCTCTATCCTCTTTAGCGCGGCACGGGAGACACTTAAGTCCGTCTTCACTCAAGACGGGGGCACTATTGGTGCTATTCTCACAGCACAGACGGCAGGGGAGTCCTTAAATTTCCACCCTCATCTTCACGGAATAATGGCTAACGGGCTTTGGTGCGAAAATGACGTATTCTCACCCTTTACTGAGATTGACCTTAAAGCTCTCAACTCACGGTTCGCTAAGCGGGTACTTGCGGCTCTCTGCAAAAAGGGACTCGTTGATGAAACCCAGGTGCTCCAGATTCTAACCCAAGAGCACACTGGTTTTTCCGTTTGGCTTCGGCCTGAGCCTTCGGCGTGAGCTCGACTCGACTGAGCTCGTCGAAGTCAGTCGAACGCTCAGCCGAACGGCTTGGGGAACCCTTCTGTGACCAAGAGAGCTCCCAATTCGTAGCTCGCTACATCAAGCGCGGGCCGCTCTCTTTAGAGAAGCTCTCACTGCAAGACGACATTGTCACCTACACTACAAATGACAACACAGCTCACGCCTGTCCCCCGTAGCCTTTAGCGCAGGGGGAACTTTGATGCACTAGAGTTCTTAGCTCTCCTATCAGCACAGATCCCTCGCACATACGAATCTATATGCCGCTACATTGGAAGATACTCTTCCCGCAACCGTGGGGAGAGGAAGAAGAAAGCTGCTGCCATCTCTCCACCGCTGCATGAGGGGCAGGAAGTGGAAGTACAAGAGCCCCCGCACAGGCCTTCGTCTTGGGCCGCTTGCATCCTCCTTCGCGCTGCGCGCGCTACGGCGGACAAAATCAAGCGGATTTATGAGGTCGACCCCCTGGAGTGCCCACCCTCGGACTGACTTCGGCGAGCTCGACTCGACTGAGCTCGCCGAAGTCAGTCGGGTCGAGCTCGCCGAAGTCAGTCGAGTCGAGCTCGGGTCGAAGGCAAGTGCAAAGGTGCCATGCGGATAGTAGCCTTCATTCAAAATGAGTACGCTATTCGAGACATCATGAAGAGTCAGGGAATGCCTGACTTTCGTCCGCCTCCTAAGATTCCTAAGTACATCGATACTTCACTTGTCCCGCCGTAGCGCGTAGCGCGAAGGAGGAGAGGCACTCGATGATGTAGTGGAGTACGACCTTATCGACCCGGAATTTGACGCCTAACTGATGCGGATGGGCCGGCTGCCGACAATTCATGTTTTTACCCATCTTATTCCCGGAGCCGGTCAATACTGACTTCTTCTTGGGCATCGAAGTCTCCAAAAGCACCTTAAGTCACAGCGGTCGTCGTGCTTGGAAGAGCATCTCTCCTAAATAGGGGGCAGTGATTTTAAGCTTGTTGAACTATCCACGTACCACTACCGTATCAATTAACTGATACGGCTTGAGAATTAATTGATTTTCCTATCCCTCCCTTAACGTTGTCTGGCTTAGGCGGCGCGCTTAACAGCTTGTTCTAAGAGCTCATGCATCAAAGTCTGGTAAGGCTTCTTTTTCTTCTTGGCAAGTTTTCGAAGTTCATAAATCAAATTTGGCGACATACGAAATGCCATTAATTGCTTTGGGTTTTGGATACGAGGTCGTCCGACAGGCTTAGCATTAGCAAGCTGTTCATCGGTAAGTTCAGGTATGTCGCTAAAATCTATTTCTGAATCTGGTAAGTGCTTCACGTTCTTTGCGGGACGCTTGCCTTGCGCTAATGATGCGGATTGTTTCTTTGCCATTGCTTGATTTCCTTACCGTAAAAACTATAGTTAAAACTTTTTTATCGTCAGCTTCACCAACTCTGATTCTTCTTTGTTCCTTCTGAGAATGCTTCAGATCTTCAACTTCTAAAGCTGTATCGTCACTAAATACCGAAGTGGCGTACTCAAATGAGACGCCATGTTTGAAATAATTAGTAATAGCTTTTGCAACGTCCCAAGTGAACATATTTGTATATACAGATATTATTCATTATGCTGGGGCGACAGACAACAAAAAAATCCGCCAGATTTTACCCCCCACTTAACTAATTGGTTTAATTAAGGAAAGCGCCGGCCAACAGCAGATGAGCAGAGTAATTCGAGTAATTTCTCTGAATGGATTTTACTGCTTCATGCCGTGCGGCCTCCTCGAACCCAAGTCGTGAGTAGACTTGAGAGAGTCCGACACCACGAACGGCTAGATCTTGATCAAGAAGCAGACGCGATCTGTATACGGCACGATTTCCCTTTCTATCTATGGACTCTTCAAGATCAGAAAGGGCCTCCACCGGGCGGAAATCGGCGAGCTTTGTATACGCACTGTAGAGATAGGGGGTGGGACCTCGCGGCGAAAGGGATTTGGCAATCTCTAGCTCCCTTTCTGCCGCACCATTCCGGTTCTCCTCGAAGAATGCCTTACCGAGGTAGCTGCGGAATAGGGAATTGCTAGGCTCTCTCAGAACGGCGTGCTCAATGTATCTGGGTCCACCTGACACATCACCCTGTTTAATAGTTGCTAGCCCAAGCCCCAGAAGGGGTAGACCGGAACCTTGGTCGGACTCAGTGGCTCGTTTAAAAACAAACGCCCAATTCCTTGAAATATCTAGGCCAGTTAGCTACGTTACGGCAGCAACCGCATACGGAGCCCACAATGATTAACCTCCACGATATTCGAGAACGCCCAGAAGAGTACCAAACTGCATGCGCCAATAAGCGAGTGAAGTTCGATGTGCAAGCTTTCCTGCTTCTCGATACCGAATACAAAAAGCTAAAAACAGAAATTGAGGTGCTCCGTTCGAAGAAGAATGTTGTGAGCAAGGAGATTCCAAAGCTCGCCGGTGCCGAGAAAGAGCAGGCGCTGGCCGAGATGAAGCTGGTTGCTGAGCAGCTTCGCGAAGGGGCAACACAGTTTAAGGAGCTCGAAGATCGGTGGAGCAAGCAGCAGCTCTTGATACCCTCGATCCCGCTTTCTGTAGTGCCCGTTGGAAAAGATGATTCTGAAAACGTAGCGCGAAGAGCATGGGGAGAAATTCCAGAACCATCCTTTAAGATTCGTGACCACGCAGTGCTCGGCAAAGAGCTCGACATTTTCGATATTGAGCGAGGTGTAAACATTGCAGGTGCTCGCAGCTACTTCCTCAAGGGTGATGGCGCCAGACTCCAACATGCCGTGATGAGCCTCGCCCTCGATGTGCTGCACAAGAAGGGATACATCTTGATGGACCCACCCCACATCGTAAAATACGAGGCGATGATGGGCACGGGGTACTTCCCGGGCGGAGAGGAGATGGCGTACCGGTTGGATGATCGCGATAAAGATTCGTTTCTGATCGGTACCTCAGAAGTTTCAGTCGCCTCATATCACACCGGTGAGATTCTTCCTGTGCAGGAACTCCCAAAACGGTACGCCGGGTACTCGCCCTGTTATCGCCGTGAGGCTGGCACCTACGGGCGCGATACGTACGGTCTTTACCGCGTTCACCAATTTTACAAGGTGGAGCAGGTCATCCTGTGTAGGGCCGATGTCGATGAAAGTATGGAGCTCCATAAAGAGCTTCTTGGTAATGCTGAACACGTTATGCAGCTCCTTGAGCTACCGTACCGAGTCGTTGATGTGTGCACCGGCGACATGGGTCAAGGCCAGGTGTACAAGAACGATATCGAAGCGTGGATGCCATCTCGGAAATCGTACGGTGAAACACACAGCTGTTCATCGTTCTACGATTTTCAGGCGCGCCGTTTGGGGATCCGGTACAAAGACGGTAACGGCAAAAATACGTACTGTTACACCCTTAATAACACCTGTGTTGCCTCACCTCGTCTGCTCATTCCACTCCTCGAGATCCACCAGAATATTGATGGAACGGTAACGATTCCGAGCGCGTTACGCCCCTACATGGGGGGACAAGAGAGGATAGTGCCCAGGGCCTCGGCTACTTAGGCAAACGAAATAAGAACAGGAGCCTAACGTGACATTATCAACCCCCTTCATTGATGCGCTAAACGGCAAGCGATCATCTCACACCCCCATTTGGCTTATGCGCCAAGCGGGGCGGTATCTTCCCGAGTACCGGCAGCTGCGCGAGCGCTTCGGAATGCTTGAGATGGTAATGACGCCTGAGCTTGCTGCCGAAGTAACGTTACAACCGCTCAAGCGTTTCGAGCTTGATGCCGGCATCATATTCGCTGACATCCTTACCCCCCTTATCGGCATGGGGGCTGATCTCGCATTCAAGCAAGGGGAGGGACCAGTCATCAGCAATCCGGTGCGCACTCATGCTGATGTCGATGCCCTAAAAGTTCCTAAACCAGAAGAGAATGTGGCCTATACTCTCAATGCCATTAAGTTGGTGGTTAAAGAGCTGTCCGGGAAGACTCCTCTTATCGGTTTCTCGGGAGCACCATTCACCTTGTCGTGCTACCTCATTGAGGGACAAAGCCCGGGAGATCTCTCGACTACTAAGCGCATGATGTTTAGCGAGCCGGAAGTGTGGCACTCGCTCCAAAGAAAGCTCGTTCCACTTGTTGCCGATTATCTTGTAGCTCAGGCTGAAGCAGGATGCTCTGCCCTTCAGATCTTCGATTCTTGGCTCGGCTACCTTGGACCCCGTGAATATCAAGAATTTGTAGAGCCGTACCTTACTGAAATAGTCGATTCAGTACGGAGTCGTGTCAATACCCCTCTCGTATTTTTCTCCACCGGTTCGTGTGGTTTGTTTGGTCTCCTTGGAAAGCTCAATGTAAATGCTTTCGGCGTTGATTGGCGCATAACGCTCCCGCAGGCGGCTGCTATGCTCCCGCGGCCCCTACCGCTGCAAGGCAATCTCGACCCACAGCTGATGCTGGGCCCCTGGGAGAGGATTGAGCACTCAGCAAAAGCCATACTTAAGGAAGCTCGATCGCTTCCGGCGCATATATTCAACCTTGGGCACGGCGTATTGCCGGGTGTCCCCGTAGAAAATGTTGAGCGATTGATAGCACTCGTGCGAACATCCAAGGAATGATTCACTCGATCGCCCTCTCCGCGATAGTACTGTACGTGGTGTCTGCGGCTATTATGTTAGTGCAGCTGTGGCGACCTGGTTTTGAGCAGCGGGGTTTCGAGCCGCGGGGTTTCGAGAATGGAGGCGAGGGGGGGAAAGCAAGCCAGAGTCGTCTTCAAGCTGTAGGCATCGGTATTTTCATTCTAGGGTTTCTCGCTCATTCTGCGACACTCGCTGCTGTGTTAAACGATCCACGAGTTGCGGGCGTTGACAACGGCGCAGATAATTTTTTCTGGGTTTCATGGGGATTGGCGTTAGCGTTCGGCCTGCTTTCTCGAAAACTGAACTACCCTGTGGTAGGAGCATTTCTTATTCCAGCTGTGGTGCTCTTGATGGGGAGCTCCTCCTATCTTCTTCATGCACCCACGACCGCTTCTGCCCCTTCCGTTGAAATTTCCCCGGCAACAGCCCATATGCTCGCTCTCCTTCACGCGGTGCCAAGTTTCGTTGCAATAGTTAGCCTCGCGCTTGCGTTTGTAGTGAGCGCTGTTTTTCTGATTGTTGAGCGAAGCTTGAAACGCAAAGCCGCTGGAGTGGTGAACTTAAGTGGACCGAATCTGCAGCTCCTCGACACCCTCAACTGTAAACTTGTTCAGGTTGGATTTGTTGCTATCACACTGGTCATTTTGAGTGGCGGTATGTGGGCGGTGAGCGAGCGGAGGTCAGTGTTTACGCTCGATACCTCGGTTGTTTCAGGTCTCCTGGTGTGGGTTTCTTTGGCTTTTATACTTCATGTTCGGATGATTATGCGTTGGTCTCCCAAGCGTGTCTCGCGAATAACGATACTTGTGACTGGAGTATTCTTCGCCTCTGTATTTGCGGTGATGGTATTTGCTGGTCGCCTCACTCACGTGGCGCTGGGATAGGTTAGGATGGAGAGCGTAGTAATCAAAGACATGAAAACACTCTCTCTGTACCATCCCCACGTAGTGTTAACTGGAGTGAGCTTTCGCACCCTTGATGTGGATGGCCGTGAGCGCCTGGTTCGTCAGGCGCAGGAACCGCAGAAGATCGCTCGCAGAATTGTGGAGCAGGGCCTAGCATCTGAGGCGGCAGTGATCTCTACCTGTAACCGCTTTGAGATCGTTTCGGTGGTTGGTGGCGACTCCTCAACTGGACATGCAGGCGATGTTCTTCTTCGAGGAGGGGAACCAGGAGGTGGAATTCGGCGCTTCTTTGAATCTTTGATAGATCTCTCAGCAAAAAACTCACTCTATCAATTTGTCGACTCCACTGCTGTGAGGCATCTCTACCGCGTGTCGTCTAGTCTCGATTCGATGGTACTAGGAGAAGCACAAATCCTAGGGCAGGTGAAAGACGCCTACAAGAATGCAGTCGAAGAGGGGGTAGTTGGCACGCACCTCCACCACCTTTTTCAGAGTGCTTTCCACGTCGCGAAGCGCGTACGTGCCCATACAGAGATTTCGCAGCACGGAGTGTCAGTAAGTTATGTTGCGGTGCGCCTCGCACAACAGATCTTTGAGAACCTCCAAGATACGCGAGTTCTTATCATCGGTAGTGGAGAGATGGCAGAACTTGCGGCGCTTCACCTCTGCTCTCACGGCTGTCGGCATATTGTCGTCGCTAACCGCACGGTGGAGCGGGCTGCGGAGCTCGCGGAGCGTTTTGGAGGTGCGGCTATATCGCTGAGCGAAGTTGAAGAGATGTTGGAGCAGGTCGATATCGTCATTGGCTCGATCCGGATTGATCACTCGATTCTAACCAAGAGCTCCGTGAGAAAGCGGGCCGGCGACAAGCCGCTTTTTTTGATCGATCTAGGGGTGCCTAGAAATTTTTCGAGTGACCTTTCGGAGCTCGATAGTGTGTACCTTTACAACATAGACGACCTGGCTGGTATAGCGGAACAGAACAAAGCTCTAAGGGAAGCTGCCGCACGCGAAGCAGAAGTTGTCGTCGATTACGGACTACTTCAATTTGAAAAGTGGCGGGTCAAGATTGCAGCTCAGCCTGAGCTCGTGAGCCTGCGAGGGCGAGTACAGGGGATCTGTGATGAAGAGATTACTCGAGTACTCGGTTCTGTGCTTGAGGCTGACCGAGATGTCTTACTCGACCAGCTCTCGCGCGCAATAACGCAGAAGCTTTCCCATGAGATCACTGAGCTGCTAGCGAGGAAGAGAAGTTCAGCGCCCGATGATGGTGATCTAGTTCCGTTCATACTGGTGCCGAAAAAGGAGGAGTAAAAGAGGTCCGCGGTGCCCTACAATCGATTCGGCCTTGCATTGGTCTTCTTCCTCACCTGTTCTCTCAGAAAAATGTAAAGATCCGAAACGAACCGGCCGCGGGTCAGATTCCTCAATCCATACGTTAGTTCAGCAGAAGT
>JAYVGZ010000600.1:0-5368 GCA_043771805.1 Pseudomonadota bacterium | reverse complement strand
GGGCCCTCATGGTTGATACGTCAACCACGAGGGCCTTTTAATTGTTGCTGTCGTTAGGGATCCCGGTGTACTAGATGTTAGCTTCGTTTCTGTGTGCGTCAATCCGACTGCCTTGCAGTTTGAGTACGATTTTTAGTTAGGGTGCCATGTTTAGGTCTATTCACCGTCTACCTATTATTCTCGGAGTTTGTTGCCTTAGCGCCTGCTCCACACAAGAATTAAGCCAAAAAATTGCCAAGCTTGAGCGCAATGTATCCGACCTTCGCTCATATCAGGCTGAGCAGACCGATACCATCAACGCAATGGACAGTCAGTTGAAGGTGGTCTCAGGACGCTTAGAGGAGCTCGAGTTCTCGCAGAACAAGAGACTTGGCACTGATATTTCATCGCTTCGAGATGATCTCTCATCGCTGAAACGGCGTGTGCCTCCCCCATCGATAGTGCCTTCAAGCGAGCTCGAAGTAGATGAGGTGTGGGCGAACAGCTTACCTGCAGAGCCAGCGCAGATTTTTTCCGACTCGTTGCAGCGACTCCGCGAAGGGAAGTTTACTGATGCATTGCCGCTTCTTCAGAATGTAGTAGAGCAGCTTGAAGGGAGTGATAAGGCAGGCGTAGCGCTTTTTTGGCAGGGTATTGCATACGATGGGAATCTCGACGATCGAGGGGCTCTGCGCTCATATGCTGAAGGGGTCTCACGGTATCCTAAGAGCCCTCGAGCACCAGCGAGCTTGCTCCGTCAGGCACAAGTATTGATTCGTCTTGAGGACGTTAAGGCTGCGGCCCTAACGTTACAGAAATTGGTTGCAGATTATCCAAGAAGCCCCGAGGCGGCGCGGGCGAAAGAGCGATTAAAAGAGCTGCGTTAGTTGCTGCGCTGCGAGGTGGCGTAAGTGGTACCATTTTCCAACCCCGAAAAGTGCGCCGTAGTTCGGTATCCTTCTGTCTTACCAGAGTCTCTTCGATGCGGTAGTGCTACTCTCGGAAACTTTGATGGTGTTCATCGCGGGCATATTGAGCTTCTTAGGGCGGTGGTAGAAGGGAGTACGCCGGGCAGGAAGATAGTGATCTCTTTCTATCCTCATCCGGTACGTGTGCTGCGTGGGGTAACAGATCTGCACCAGATTACCTCGGTACGAGACAAAACGGAGGCGTTGGCTCGCTGCGGTATAGACCTTCTGTATCTGGTTCACTTCACCCACCGAATTGCCCACATGAGCGCCTCAGAATTCATTGAAGAGCTGTTTGTCCGAGCCCTTGGCATACAGCGATTAGTAGTTGGGGAGGACGCAGCGGTTGGCCGGGGCAGGGAGGGGACAGTACCTTTTCTTGCAAAAGAGCTCCCAAAGTACGGAATACAGCTTCAAACGATCCCACAGTACCAAGTTGAAGGAGTAAGACCGAGCTCTCGCCTCATTCGTGAGATGCTCCGGGGCGGTAACGTAGCAGGTGCCAAAATGCACTTAGGACGATTTTTCTCACTAGACTGTCGCGTAACCCGAGGAGATGGTCGCGGCCGTCTTATCGGGTTCCCCACAGCAAATTTGATAGTCGGCGACCGTATCCTTCCTGGCATAGGGGTGTATGCTTGCCTCGCATCTTGTGATGGGGAGAACTACCGCGGTGTCGCAAATGTTGGGACGAGGCCAACCTTCAATGGTGAGGGTGTTAGGCTAGAAGTACACCTTCTGCGAGAACCGCCCACATCTCTTTACGGAAAACGTCTCACCGTGTCGTTTGTCGAGCGGTTACGGGGAGAGATCCGTTTTCCCGACGTCGAGGCGCTGCGCCGTCAGATCTCCTCTGACGTGCAGACTGCCAATCAAATTTTAGATCTGGAAATTTTATGACTCACCCCAAGGTTCTACACCTCATTCATAGTGGAGAGCCCGCGCGCTTAGATCGAATAGTCGTTCAAGCGGTAGAGCCCGAGTACGGTTTTAGTCGCTCTCAGGTAGAGCGCTGGATTGAGTCGGGGTGTGTTTCTGTAGCTGGTAAAGTCGTAAAGAGACCGGGTGTACGCATCGATGCCGGCGTCGCAATCACCTGTACTCTCCCTGAGCCCGAGCCGACGCACCTGTCAGGTTATGAATTCGCACTAGAGGTTCTCTTTGAGGACGAACATCTCTTGGTCCTCAACAAGCCTGCAGGAATTTCGATGCATCCCGGCGCCGGTGATCGCACGAAGACCCTCGCGAATGCGGTGGTTGCGCATGTAGGTCGTGGACAGTCAGGGGTAGGCGATCCTGAACGACCTGGAATCGTGCATCGGCTCGATAAGAACACAACAGGAGTCGTTGTGATTGCCAAGACAACGCCAGTGCATTCAATCTTGGCTAAACAGTTTGCGGCTCGAACAATTAGTCGAACGTATACGGCGCTCGTCTACACGACTCCACGAGCCGTGCGGACTGTTCAAAAATCTGCGAGCGGAGAGATTGATGCTCCCATTGGGCGTCACCCTACTGATCGCAAAAAGATGAGCATCCTTGAAGACGGCAAGCGCGCCCTGACACGGTGGAAGGTTGTTGATCGTTTTGAATACGGGACTCTTCTGCAGTGCTCGCTTGGGACCGGCCGAACCCATCAGATCCGTGTACATATGGATTCAATTGGCTCGCCGATCATCGGCGACCAAACCTACGGCGATTTTACGAGCCTGCCCCGGTTGTTGAAGGAAGCCTCCATTTCGTTTGGCAGGCAGGCGCTGCATGCCGCAACGTTGGCGTTTGATCATCCTGTTGAGGGGAAGCGTGTTGAGTTTTGTGCGCCGATGCCGGCGGATATGTCCGAGTTGGTCGGGTTGTTTAAGGGAGCTCAGAGTGCTGGTGCCCCACCTGACGAGTGACGGCTCGTTAAGTGGGGCATCATGGTAGTCTTAATCTTCCTCATTGAACCGCCAAAATTGGTCGACAAGAGATGAGTATAGACGCTTCTCAAGCAACGAGAAGTTCGCTTCCGATAAATGCGCCCTACACTACTGCCCTCACTGCCCTACTAATCGCCCCAGCTACCCACTCAAATCCCACATGCTCCTGCTCCAATCGCACACGATCGCCGAGCACGTTATCGCGAAGGTCGTTAAAAATGGCACACTCCTCCAATGAAAGAATTTTTAGGTCGTGCCTAACCTGCTCGCTCTCCGTTCCCCAAAAAGTTGTATGCGCAAGCAAGGTCTCGCGATTCATGAGGAGGGACTGCGCCTCAGGAAACGACGACCTTAGCTGGTTGAGGATAGCAAACCCGTGAGTATCGATGTCTCCCCAATAGTAAATCGAGCAAGAATGCAGCCAGGTTGCCGGTCGAAGGGCCTCCCAGCCATACCCTGCACCAAAAACCACGATCGAGTTTGTGACGGTGGGAAAACTAAGGAAGTTCGTCTCATTCTCTGTAATAAATACATTGATGCCGGTGAACCCCAGTGCGGCGAAAGCGTCAGCATTGAGCGTCACGTCAGCAAGGGGAGATCCTCGCACTACCTCAATGGAGCCATCAAGAACGCGAAAGCGGATACGTAGAGGTCGTTCTTTAAACCCATATCGCGCGCAGAATTGAGTAGACCTATTACACTCACCCACCACTGCGTCAGCGGGGAGAGCTAAGTCGAGCAACTCCCCCAGGATCGCCGCGTTTTGCTCGATGAACTTACTGTGAACCCCCACAATATCGGCTTGGCGAAGGAAGATGTTGGGCAGCGGGTGCGCCACGACCCACTGAACAATCTTAATAAGGCTGGGCCAGCGATCACTGAATGCTACCGCCCTGATTGGCTTAGCATACAACCAAGGAAGGAGTGCTGGAATGGTCTCTCGGGTATGTGAGACCATCGTTTGAAAGCACCGCGCCTCTCGTTGCTTGCCTAGAGCTTTAATCGCAGCTAAAGGTGCGTCCAGCCAGATCGATTCAGGCAGGCGCTGCGCTCCGAGCACTCGATGCTTTACTTCACACCACTCGACACGGAAATCATGTAGCTCGGCGAACTGCGCTATCCAGAGACGTGCGGCGTCAAACTGATTCGTAATTTCATTTGCCGTTGGGCTACGGAGCGTTAGCTTTAGCGGAAATATATCCTGCACTCCTGCTAAAGAGCGCAGGATATCTCCCCGCGTCCAATGCCGCATCGCCTGCGACTGCAGATCGAGTGTTGTCGTCCAGCTCACGCTAAGGCATCCGGGGTAGGGAATAGGGGCTGAGGGAGATTAAGACTTGCATGAATCTCGGTACCCTCAAGCGCGTCAGAGGGCCGCTTGTGCTCCTGATACTCCTCTATCGAAAGGTTTCGAATCTTTGATGCCTGCCCCCCTTCGTTGTGCACAAAGCCGACGTTTGCTACAAACGGCTCGATAATATGGATCTTCTGCAGCGGAGTTACGATTAACAGCTGCAAGTTGAGCTGCTCGAAAAGCTTTAGTCCATAATGAGCCGATTCATCGGAACCGCGACCAAATGCTTCGTCGATCACCACAAACCGAAACGACCGAGAGCGAACGGCGCCCCATTCCAATCCAAATTGATAGGCGAGACTGGCCGCGAGAATCGTGTATGCGAGCTTCTCCTTCTGCCCGCCTGACTTTCCACCTGAATCGGAGTAGTGCTCGTACTCTGTATCGTCTGCCCGCCACCGTTCACTAGCCGCAAACAGGCACCAATTTCGCACGTCAGTGACCTTTGTCGTCCACCGACGATCCTGCTCTGAGAGCCCATCACGACCCCGGAACCTATCAATAATGGTTTTGACCTGCAAAAACTTCGCCTCAGAGTACTGCGCGTCTTCTGATCCGACTAACGTACCCTCGGTACAAGCCCGAAGCTCTGCCTGAAAATCTCGAATCTCAACGTCGACGCAGGGTTGCGCCTCAAGGATGATGTATCTTCCGAGATTGTAATCGATCTGCGTTAGAGATGAGTTAATCTGAGAAATTCTAGATTTAATAGTCTCTCGTTCGCGAGCGAGCTGGGCGTTAAAGTTAGCAATTTCGTTAATAGTATTGATGTTCAGAAGCTCTTTGAAGCGCGACAAAAATCGCGGAAGGTTGTCCCGATTCAGCTGTTCAAGAAGGTTCGTATACTCGAATGAAGCCTCAATGCTCGCATCAAACTCCGCGGTCTCAAGCTTAAATTGCTCCTTGAAGGCCATCATGCTTTGGATAATCTTGTCACGCAGTCGCTTAAGCCTCTGATCATCACTGTCTATCCTAGACTGTAGCCATGCCCTCATATCTTGCTCGCGCAGATCGCAGGATTCGACTGTAAGCGGCTGGTTTACAGCTGATGATTCGAATGCCTCCCGACGCATCTCGGTTATCTGCGTGGTGAGCTCCGGCGGGACAATAATCGTCTCAACAACGAGCTTCGTTTGCTGTTGAAGCAC
>JAYVGZ010000599.1:0-6573 GCA_043771805.1 Pseudomonadota bacterium | reverse complement strand
TGCTGTTGAAGCACGTGTAAGTCAGATCGTCGTTGCTCGGTTCGGGATCGCTTGTCTCTAGCAACCTCAAGCTCGGCCTCCGTGGCAGTCAGGCTCTCTTGGTTAGTCCGCAGCCGTTCGTTCAACTGTCTTAACACGTCAGAGGCCACCTCAAGCATCTGCCGTTCATCGACAAGAACCGCAATTTCAGACACGCAGCTTGCCCAGTTGAGCTCACTGAAGTCCGAAAACTCGTCAAGTCGAGCTAGTGTTTCAAGCTTGCTTCCTATCACAGTGCGCTCAGATTGAAGCTTTGAAAGGAGCTCTAGCCTATCGCCCAGCATACGCTCCATTGCGTGAAATTTCTCCTCAAGAGCCGCAATCTTAGAGGTATTCGCCCAGCCCAGTACGTATCGACTGCGATCGTCGATTCGATGTCTGTCGTCCTTCTCGTGACGCCCAGTTGGATCTTTGGTCTGTCCACTCCGAGTAATAGCTCGTGGCTCGCGGCTAAATTGCTCAGAGCTGCTACAGCACGCCAGGTCGAATCTGTGAGAAATCTCTCGAGCCAACCAATCATAGTGCGGAGACTCTGACTTAACTTCGAGCTTCTTAACGAGCGAATCGCGGTGTAGCTCGGGAATATCGGCATTTCGTCTGGGTCGCACATGGAAGAATACGAGTCGGCCTCTCAAGTGAAAGCGATCCACCCAGTCTGTAACCCGTTTGTAGTGCACTTCTGGAACTAGTAATGAAAGTGCAAAGCTATGGAGTAGTCTCTCTGCAGCACCCTCCCACTCACTTGCAGCATCGCGTAATCTGATGAGCTCTCCTGCGAATGGAATATCCTCTTCACTGATGCCCAGCGCTGAGCACAAACCAGAACGGATCTGGACCTGCTTACCGTCTATGTTGCTTCGTCGCTGGCGCAAACTCGCTATTTCAGATTCTAACTCTTCAAGCTCCACTTTTCCCTGACGAAGTGTGACTCCATGCTCGGTGACTTGGTTCTGAAGATCGGAATCAGCGCTTCGTAGCTCTTCGCCGTAGAGCGCGAGTCGCCTGCGCTGAGCGACAAAATCTGCTTCGTCGTTCGCGGCGGCCTCATCAACCGTGGCTGCCAGTCGATTGTACCGCTCCGCCTTAGCAAGTCTACTATCCCTTAACTCACTCTTTCGTCGAATCTCAATCTCCAACCGCGCTATCCGATCTCCTCCATTGTCGCTGATAGCCTGCTTCAATTCGTCGCTCTTAAGCCTCTGGTCATCACGAAGAGCCTCAAGTTTTCTTACTAAACAATCAAGACGCTCCCATTCTGTGGTCGTTGATTCGATTCTTTTCTGAATCAGATCGAGTTTAATTGCAGAGAAGTGAGCCCGCAGAGCATCGCGGCAGTTACGCAAGCCATCAACTCCAGCCACAATGGACTGGTACTGTCGACAGCTGCCGGCAAGGGGAGTAAGCAAATCTATCTGTGCGCGCGCCTTCAATACCGCTTCGTGAGCTCTGCTCAGGTCCTCGAAGTGATTGATCAGCGCTTCAAGTCTAGGCGCAACATCGAACGGTTCGAGCATGTGAGCTCGTACAAAATCCGTGAGATTACCGACAGCTTTCATCGATACAGTCTGCAGAAAAAGGTCAAGTGCCTGCTCGTTGTCGATTCCAAATCGACGTCTAAACCATGCTCCATACTTCGGAAATGAGTCCTCAACTTCCGCTCCAGATGTTCTCAAACGCTTTCTTAACTGAGAAACATCACTCCCAAACTTCGTAAAATCACCGGCTATGGAGAGCTCCCGCTCCACTGCTACATAAAAGCGAGCTGGCTGCCCAATCAAGTCCTTCATCCAAAAGACCTGTGCAAGTGTCACCGTCTGAGCGTACCCACTGTTATGAAACACACCCAAAATAACTGAGTAGCTGTTGTGACCGCGCAAGGACACCGGCTTAGTTGACCCGGTCACATCGTTACGCTCTGCTTTGTAGTGGCCAAGCACGTATGACCTCAGCGTACGCTCTTTGTTCTCAGCTCCAGCAGCTTTGTTGTAGTTGATCTTTTGGGCGGGAGCGAGGAGCGTTGTTATCGCGTCGACCAAGGTGGATTTTCCTGAGCCGATATCGCCGGTCAGTAGGCAGTTGCGTCCGTCAAGCTGCAAGGTCCACACCCGGCTATCAAAGGTCCCCCAGTTGAGAACCTCTAATCGCATCAACCGAAATCCGGTACGTTTATCATCCGCGGCAAAATCAAGGGCACCTAGGCCAAGACTAGTCATTTTCGACCTCACTATTTGAAGCAATCCCTTCGAGGTGATTTCGATAGCTCTGCAATTTATCATCAAACTCTGCCAACCACTGCGCGTCTACAAACGCCTTCAGAATACGCCGCACTTCATAGTGGGCCGGACCCTCCGTGGCCTTCAAGTGCCGCAAGAACCCCAGGTCCACCACCTTACTAATCTGAACATCGATCTGATCAACGAGCTTCGCTTCGTTGCTACTATCCATCGCAAAAACCTGAGCCAGTTCGGTAATCTGCTCTCGTGAGAGAACCAGTCGGCCGCCGTTCCCTCCTCCGCTAGCGTCGAATTCGGCTAACTTCCGACGAAGCAATGCGAGCAGTAAGCTGACAGGAAACGATAGGGGCCTGCGGGCTACTAGACGCGGCATCTGCAGCTGCGTTTCATGTGATGAATCTATCGTGTTTTCGTGCGCATCTGCCTTACTCCTTAAAAAGGAGTATCCCTCTGCTTCATCAAGCAGCAGGTGTAGGCCCAACACAGATACATACTCTCGAACTCGGGCCTGAAGGTGCAATAGCCTACCCCACAAACGCTCATCGATTTCGCGATAAACAATACCTCTTAGTAACATCACTACTAATGTAGAAACATCATCTTGGAGAGGCAGTGGTGCTGAATCAGGAGGGGTAGTCTCATCGGTTGGTTCGTGGCTCACTCTCAACTACCTCACAAAGATTACGCGCGGCAGTCGCGCTTGCTTAACGTGGCGCTGCTCAGGCAATTGGATACCGAGCCAGCTGATTGTTTCTGTGACACTCTCATCGATTACTGCACGAAAGGCGTCTTGCGAATCACTACTACCTAGCTGCAAGTAGGCAACTAATTCGGCCAGTCCGTGTTCCAGGGGCAATATTTCTATCAACTCACGCAGAGAGACTTGCTGACGTGATTCCAGAGTGTGACGAATATGCCGAATAAGGCGTGGCTTATCGAGTACGACTTGATCGTAAAGGGCAGAATAGTCGGTATCGTTCTCCCCGAGCATTACCTCTACGGAGGTAATGTGAGGGCGCAGCGGTGGACTGTAGAGTGTTCGTTCCATGGGCAGTCTGACAGAAACGGAGGAGTCGGACATTTGCATGAAAACGCCTGTTGGTGGGCTGTTACGAATGGCGAGCGCCTTGCCTTCAATATCTCGAAGTATCTCCATAATTCGGCGGTTTTCGAGCCACGTCTGATTATCGAGAAACCGTCGTAGCTGTTGTGAGAGCTGCGCTACTGTGCGCTGTGTGTGCTCGCCGGCTTCCAGCCAATCGTAGTGAATGCGACTGGTACGTGGATCGGGAGCGAGCCGCACGATCGGTGGTAGCGATAAAACGTGATGAAGTAACCCACTCAACTCATCTTGCCTACTGCTGGACATCAGAAAATCCCAGAAAGCGCGGAAGCTCCTCCCTTCATCGGAGTCATTAATTTGATCGCGCTCGCCCATAATATCCTCAAGAAGTTCTCCCTTCCCGCCTTCCCACAGGGCGATACGCTCCCTCACCCTTCGGTCGAGTAACCTAAAGTTTTGCTCGACCTCACGGAAGTCCGTCAATAGATCCCGGGCTAGCTGGGTGAATTGCTGGAAGCGATCTCGTAGACCAGTTTCATCAAGCATAGAGGGATGCCCCGAGCCAACGCGAGCGATCTCTGCGTCTATCTCGTCTCGTCTCTTGCGAAGATATGCAATGCGCTTTTCTGGATCACTCTCACTCCCTTCACTCATCTGCCTAAGAAGCTCAAATAGCGTAAGGAGTCGCGACTCGGTGCCAACAAAATTTCGTTCAGAGAGGGAAGTAAGCCATGCGATCGCTTTCTCCGTCGCCGGCGTGAGATCAAATTGAGGTTCGTCAGAACCGTGCGTATAAAAGCGTCGCAACCAGCCCCTCTCAGGCGCAGCCCAGTCAGCGAGGTACTCCACAGCCGATCGCGGGAATGCATCATCTCCGAACCGCTGACGGAGCCCAAAAAGTTCATCTTCTAGAGATTCAGCCAGATCAGCTGCAGCAATGACACGTGTATTGGGATCAATAAACACTCGCCTGAGGAAGCTCGCTATCAGTGGGGCGTGGTCCGATCGCAATAAGCGCCACGACGGATGGTGGGAGCGGAGTGATTCTAAATATTCAAAGTCAAACTTCATGTTGGAAAACTCCGGGGGATGATGCCACGAAGCTGGTAGGCAGGTGAAGCGAATAGGTATCCCTAGGGCGATAATTATTACC
The DNA here is from genome assembly GCA_043771805.1 of Pseudomonadota bacterium. GTDB lineage: Bacteria > Bdellovibrionota_C > UBA2361 > UBA2361 > OMII01 > JAYVGZ01. The sequence goes on along the minus strand of JAYVGZ010000599.1, from coordinate 2,084 downwards.
GGTGGGCTTCGAATTTTGACTCACAGTTAGTTTTCGGATTAGGTAACTTCCTCTTTTAATCGGTGCAGCCCCCCAAAGGTGCCTAAGAGAGCGCAACTTTCCCCAATTTCGGCAGCCTCTTTTAGGCGTTTCCCGTTACGCTCAATACTAATCGGCGAGACGCTGTATCTTGAGGAAGCTAACGAGATCACTGGGCCACGAGAGGAAGGGCTATCTAGACCACCTATGCCAAAGTATGCCCAAATATCGGATACTCCCGCTTCCTCAACGCCACCTTACAATCTTTCGCGGATTTTGAGACAAAATTCAACCATTCCTCCGCTCCATCAGACGAGAGAACAATCGGGGTTCGATCGTGTCCAGCACTCAGAACCTCAGGCCTCGGGTCATCAGTAATGATCGCCGCAGAGTGAAGTGTCTCGGTTCCGTCACCTTTCCACGTATCCCAGAGAGCCGGTACCGCCATGTATTCGACGTTCTTAGGCTCAAAGCAGACCACGAGATTATCTTTGCTGGCATGCGGTGTCGTAATTGCATTCCGCTTAAGGTAGACAGCTCGGTCGACGTTCTCAAAGAATTTGCTGATCAGAAGAAGTCCGTGCCGTTTTCCGAGGCAGTCCCGCCACCACGGAACAGTTTCAAGTCCATCAAACCGTGCATTGTAGCAGCCGTTAAATTTGAGGTCGAACTCTGCACCCATGTTGTGAGGGCGCATCAGATATCGTACGGGTCGAATGACACGTTCGCCTGTTTCATCGTTACAAACCATCGATGCATAGTGGAACGGAAAAATACGGGAGTCTGACTCGGACACTGCATCGGAATTTCGGTGTCGAGCTAGTTCCTTACTTAATTTTGCAATTTTATCAGTGGAAATACGGAGGTCGTTCTCAGCTTTCCTTGTTACCTTAGTTTTGAGAGCTACTCGAGCGTCGTTATAACGCTCCTCTTGTTTTGCCAGATCATCTTCGATCATGGGAATCTGACGAAAATGCCACTCTCGAATCAATGCTGCGATCTCACGTTCCTTTTCGCAATCGGAATCAGGAATGAACTGCGCCTCCATACCCCTGTTGATGTAAAGGCGCTCGCCCCCTAGGCGGCGAGAAAAAAGATCATAATAAATATCAGTATCAATGCGCGCTAAATATCGAGCGCTGTACTTCTTCGCATTTTGGGCAACCATGGCGGAGTAACACATAGGGACGTAGCTTACAGGATTTTCAGTGATGATGCATTACTGCGGTTTTTCTCACTTGTTTCGCCGCGAATTATCGACTTCCTTTAGTTGAGGTGTGTTAACGGAACCGAAATTCGAAGCAACTCTCACGGTTGTCGGACAAACATTCGCCCTCGAGCGAGTCCGTCGTAACGGCACAGCGCTGTACCGACGTAACGGCGGAGTTAGTTATCTTTGGTGCAGACCGAAGAATCTGATTGATGCTTATCTCCGGCGCATCTGTCGATTTCGAGCGATTGGAGCGCCGGTAGTCGGTACTGGAGCTTTTTGTTCCCTCTCGGCCTTAGATTCGTTTTTCATCGAAGAGTGCCTCGGCGAAAGGAGTTTTGGGGAACTCTTCAGTGAAGAGTAGGCTAAGTCGCGTTGCGTCGCAGAGGAATCCTTCTGTCAGTTTCTCGCCACGACTGCCCGCTTTCTATCGGCGCAGTCGAACTCTGCTTTCTCATGCGGCGATTGGGACCACTTGTGGCGATCGCTTCACTGTCACACTTTAGTTGCTGAATTCCCCGGACTCCGTGATGAGCTACACCGTGCTTGGGAGCCGTAATACGACCCTTCAGTAGAAGCCCGCCTGAGGAGTTATCCAATCATGATTGGTGCCCGGTTTTCTTTTCAAAATACTCACAAGCATCATAGCAAATCAATGGAGGGTGTGAGAGTGATGGAAGCAACTCTTACGCCTTTTTTTATCTCACCTATTTTGGTGCAACAAACTTTAGACAGTTTAATTCGAAGAGCGTTAGCCTGCCGCTCTAGGAATGAGAAAGCTGCGCCAAGAATGAGAAAGCTGCGCCAAGAATGAGAAAGCTGCGCGAAAATAAACTCTTCTCGAAATGAAAATATT
>JAYVGZ010000598.1:0-3056 GCA_043771805.1 Pseudomonadota bacterium | reverse complement strand
TCGAATTTACTTTGGGGTAGTTGGCGCAGAGGTAGTTCTTTTGTTACTGGGCGGAGACAAATCCACTCAGCCACGAGATATCAAGACAGCACAAAAGTATTGGAAGGAGTTTCCCAGTGGCTAATCAAAAATCGGTACCCAAACAAAAACGACGAACGAGAACAAGAAACTACGATTCTTTTCTCAATAAGCAACTTAGAGATCCGGATATGGCAGCGGAGTACCTTTCTACCTCTGTGCGAGAAGGTTCACTTGAGGGATTTTTGGTGGCGTTGAAGAGCGTCGCTGAGGCGCACGGCGGGATAGGGAGCATCGCTAAAGTTACGAACCTCAATCGGCAGAGTATGTATAAAATGTTTTCAGAGAGAGGCAACCCGACAGTTTCAAGTCTCCTTACCGTGCTGAATGCGCTTGGGATTGAGCTCTCCTTTGCCTCGCAGGAGAAGAAAAATCGAGCGGCCTAATGTTTTAAAGAGCATTCTAGCAAAGGAGCTGTGGTGCGATAAGTGATGCCGAGGGAAGAAGGCACGCTGCAGCACTCATTCGTGAGCTACCTGGCCCTCGCGTTGCCATCTGCTTCAACTAGTAGCAATTAGACCAATTCAGGCTACCTCATAGCGCTAGCGTTCAGTTCGAGCACATTGCGTGATACCGTTCTCGCGTGTAAGTCCCGAAGCTGAGATTCATTTTTCATGGCCCACCGAAACAACTCGCCCGAAGATGATTCGCGAAACGAGCGATACTTCTCCACCGAAGCAAAAGGAGCTGACTCATTCGAGTTTCCAGAGCAAGACAACTACGAGTTATTCGATCATCTTTTGCAGCGACTGCAGGATTCCCATTTAGATGGTGTCGAAAGGCGTATTGCTGGGGAGCGACTAGTTGACCTGGCACAAAAAATAGCTACATCCGATCCCGAAGCACTGCTTTTCGCTCACGAGTCATTTGCGCGGACCCTTTTCGAGATTGACGAAAGTACAGCAGCAATTGAGCAGTATACTGCTGCTCTCTCTATCCTAGACCGAGAGCATTCGAAAGAATCTGAGTCACTGATATCGAATAGCGGGTTCGCAAGGATCGAACTGCTTTATCAGTTAAGCGAATGTTACGACCAAGCCAATCTCATGGAAGCCGCATTTCAGACATGGAAGGAAATAGCAGTTTCTCTTCCAGGTGTAGTCAGGCAGATAGTTGGGTGTGGTAGACGCGTAAGCGCTGCGGCAGAGGGACGGCTCTTCGCTTCGGCATCGATTGCTGAGTACGTTACTACAATGGTGCTTCGCATTTCGGAAGATCGTCCTTCGCAGCAACCCAAGGAGGCTCTCTCCCTCGTACGCGACGCTGTAATACAAAGCTTCTTTCCACCCACTACCGATACTTCCATGTCTGCTGGTGAACTGTTGGCCTCGATTCCTACCGCACGGCAGACCCCAGCACTCGCACCGGTGCTAGGCGTCCTTGCCAACTGTGAGAGCGAAGGTGGAGACTCGAAAATTATCGAAGCTCTTCTCAGTGCGCGGTGGGAACTGTATGCGAAATATGCAGAGGGAGTAGGAGCGAAAGAATCGTGGTCCACGGAACACCCCAGTAATTACCTGCTCCCCGAAGCGTTGGAAGCTGGAATCGACTTAGCAAGGCAGGACTTCGGTAATGGTAGGATGGCTCATACCCAAGACTGTCTGTTAAGCCTTTTTAATTTCGCACAGTTCGGTGCAAGTCATGTCCGCATATCTCTCGTCAACCTTGCGATCTCGTTCGTCGGGTATGCTGATTTTGATGATGCTGTGCCGATAGTAGATTGCTTGAGAGCCCGAAAAGACCTCTTTTACTCTAGCTCACAAAGACTTCGTTTTTTGGCTGAGGCAGGTAACAAGTATCGAAGAGCGAAAGATCGAGATGGTGCTTCAAGTTTATTCCAAGAGGGTGCAGAGCTCATTGCCAACCAGCCTCACTGCCTCGAGACTTCGGCACTCGCGAGTTTCTATTTCTACCGCGCACACCATACGCTTTTCTCAAGGGGTCCTCCCTCTCCGCGATTGCTCGCAAGTATGTCGGTGCGCGTAGATCTCCGACGAGTAGTTGAGCTGACAAGTGATAATTCTGTTGATTTCAATGGACGGCTGTATTTTCTAATTAGTTCGCGATTGATCAGCGCTGGGGCCCTGAGGGTCAACGGAGCAAACGAGAAGGCGATTCGACTACTAATCAAGAAAGCATGGCCAGAATTGAAGACGAGTCCGCCAGACGATGGCATTGAGTATGCACGGCTTGCACTCGAATTAGTCCAAGAATTTGATCAACTCGATTGCCCAGATCTCGCCTTTCGAGTGGGTGTTCGTTGTGTGCGAGTACTCGCAAGAGTTCGCACGACCTCGCAGATAGATTATCTAAAGCTTGGGCTCATTGTGGCAGAGGCGGGGATTGACCTCGTAGAATCGAGTTTTGTGAGTGAAGGCAAAGGCGATGTGCTGAACCTTATAGTCGATTCGTGTGAGTCAGTGCTTGGATCGCTGCGAGAGAATAGGCAGCTCAGTAGTCACGAGCTAAAGGATAAAATCTATCTCCTGCGAGCGCAGCGCGCGGTGTTTGAGTTGGGGGCGGAGCGTTCTCGTAAGAGTATGCAACAACTGAAGAAGCGGTTGGAGCTTACGAAGGAGGAGGTGCGGAGTAGGAAGCGGGTTGAGTGAAGAAGTTAGCGTAGGGCTTTGCATGGGCGTGACGGTAAGAATTCGTTGCGATTGCCCCCTAGGGCAGTTTGGGTTCCTGAGCGATTGCAGAGAAAAAGAAAAAGGGGGGGGCTCGTTGTGGATACCGGCCAGATTCGCGTACCTGCTGGTCATAGTGATTACCAGGTGTTTTCTGGCGAAAATGGTCGGTGAGTCTAGCAGAACAGGTTAAGAGGATTTCGTAGAGAGGGTGCTAGATCCCGTGAATCTCGGGGGTTTTTGATGATTTGGTGATGCATTCATAATGTTTTGGGTGGGGGCGTCGAAAAGTATTATTACAGGCGACACTGAGTTTTTTAAAATGGAGATTGAAGTATGAAGAAGGTTTTG
>JAYVGZ010000597.1:0-2265 GCA_043771805.1 Pseudomonadota bacterium | reverse complement strand
CTCAACTAGAAACTGCAAAATGAGATCGAATTCTGACTGCTGTGCGAGCGCTTCTGCGAGGAGCTTTGCTTTCTTCTTTCCTACCCCTGGAATCTTTGCAACACGATCGGGATCGCTACGAACGATTTCTAAAGTGCTGACCCCGAGTTCAAGCACGATTCGCTCTGCCGTTTTTTTCCCGATCCCTGTAATGATACCGCTCGACAGATATCGCTCAATGCCGCCGGCTGTAGAGGGTGGCGCTTCGGAGAGTGATGTTAGCTCAAGCTGTTTTCCGAACTTTGGGTGAGTAATGAATTTCCCCGTCATCATAACGTGCGATCCGACGCGTGCCTGAGGGCACATCCCGACCACGGTGAGTCGCTCTTCTGTGTCATCAAGGTGGACCTGCAGCACCGAGTACCCGTTACTCTGGTTTCGGTAGGTGACTCGTTCCACGGTGCCGCGAAGGAGTTCGGGCGGAACTTGTTGCTGCTCTACGACGGATTCCGCCATTACAACCGCGATTTAAGTCCATGCCACCACTCAGTGGAGGACACAGAGGGTAATTCCATAATAAGTGCTCGGGCGCTTTCGGTCGTTAGCAGGCGTGCAGCGGTGTCAAACCACTCCTTGGCATCAACGAATCCTCGTTCAATGTATTCGCGAGCGCGGACAGCGAGCTCGAGAAGGTCAGCATCTTTTGCAATTATTCCAGCAGGAGTAGATCGTTCCTCGATCTGGTTCCAGAGTGTAAGGATGTCAACTCCAGCAGGGCCGAGGCGAGATACCTGCTCTTCAACCGCGAGCTTCTCAGCGAGTGTTCCGTAACGAGAGGCGAGTTTGTGTAGATCCCCGATTCGGCACTCTCCGATATCATGAAAAATGAGGATCGTCGCGACTTCGTTCGGGTCTGGATGGTTTTCGAGTTTGGCGAGCACCCATCCGATCTGAGCGGCCCTAAGGGAGTGTTCAGCGATGCTTTCAGGGGATTCGATTCCGAGCAGGCGCCAACCTTCACGTTTGACACGGGAGAGTTGGCCCATTTCGTAGAAAAATTTCACGATCTCTTTTGGGTCCATAGGGATGAAGGGTACCAGATGCGGAGAGGGGGGGACAAATGAAAAGGGGGTGGGGTTTTTGGCAGTAGGTCGTTAGGAACCTCCGCTCAGAGGCTAGAAGCAGTGGCGCTATTTGAAGTAGAGCGCCCGCATATTGCACAGTATCAGATGTATTGGTGCGTCGGGGAGGGATCGAACCTCCGACCAGAAGATTAAGAGTCTCCTGCTCTACCAACTGAGCTACCGACGCACAGTATCAACCGAGACTAGATACGCCAGATTGGGGGAAGAGATCAAGCTTTGGGCATGCAGGATTCCAGCTGAAGGTAGACATCTCAGAAATTCCATGGCCTTTGGCCGTGTACGGACCTTCTAGTGTGATGGTACCGTCCATTCTTATGAAGACTTTGCTCTCTCCCTGGGTACTATACACAGTCGTAGCTGCATCGGGGTGTTTCTTTCACCAAAGGCCGCGGCAGGTAGTCCCCCGTTTTGCAGAGCGGACATGCACAACGGTCGCCAAAAATAGCGGTGATCATCGAACGATGTACGCCGTAGATCTCGGCTCACGCGTGGGGGTTGTTGTGCGCTCGGAGGATGTTGTTGAGCTGCTCGGCTGGAGCATCGAGGAGGTCTTCAACCATCCTTGGATAGAGGTCAGTTGGGGTTCCCCAACCCTTTTGGGGGTACTTGTTGAAGCCCCCGAGAGCGACGGAATAGCACGACGGCAAACTATTGAGTCAGTTTTCTCCGTCACCCCAATCGAGGGCTCACCTGAAAAAGTATATGTCGAAGCGGACCTTGTCCGGCTGCGGGTTACGAGTGGGAGTGTGGGAAGGGTTGCCGAATTGATTGACGCGTCGCTTGCAAAAAGCGATGTCGGCGCGAGCCAGAAGGCGGGGTTTTCTCTTCAGGGTAGGGGGACTTTGTATTTTGCTGTTGGCAGACCAACCTCATCTCAAACGAATGCGACCTGGGCAGCCCAGGCTATCGCGGCAGCCGGATGCCCAATTCAGTCGGTAAAGCCGAACGGAAGCAACTTTATCGCAGCCCTATACTCGATTATTTCTCCCCTCGAGCCCATTCAAGCAAATAATTGGCAAGCAGCTACTTGGCAATCAGCTAATTAGCGAGCAGCTGTTGAAAGAGGGGCTCCGACCTGAGCGACTCGAAGTCGGGGTCAGTGCGGGCCAACTCTAGAAACTCCGGGTTGGAGTCAATCGCT
>JAYVGZ010000596.1:0-2786 GCA_043771805.1 Pseudomonadota bacterium | reverse complement strand
ATTAAGCCGGGCGAAGTTCACGCGATCATGGGGGTGAACGGGTCAGGGAAGAGCACACTAGCGCACATTCTTGGCGGAAAAGACGGCTATGAAGTAACTGAAGGGTCGATTTCTTTCAAGGGACAGGATCTCCTCGAAATGGAGCCGGAAATCCGCGCTCGTGAAGGCGTGTTCCTTGCATTTCAATACCCTGTGGAACTTCCAGGAGTTCTGACAACTTATTTCCTCCGAACAGCGCTCAATGCGGTTCGACAACACCGTGGGATGCCCGCAATGACCGTGCGGGAATTTGCAGCTTTTATCAAGGAGAAAGCACAGCTTCTAGAGCTCGATGACGAGCTTCTAAAACGTGCCGTCAACGAAGGCTTCTCTGGTGGTGAGAAGAAGCGCAACGAGATTTTTCAGATGGCGGTGCTGGAACCAAAGCTCGCAATTATGGACGAGACAGACTCTGGCCTCGATATTGACGCATTGCAGACCGTTTCCAGTGGAGTAAACAAGCTGCGATCATCCGAGAACGGGATGCTAGTCATTACCCACTATCAGAGGCTTCTCAACTACATCGTTCCCGACGTCGTCCACGTAATGATCGATGGTCGAATTGTTGCGTCAGGCGGAAAAGAGCTTGCTCTTGAACTCGAAGAGAAGGGATATGCAGGTTTTCGTGAGTTGGTGGCTGCGTAGCCCTCAGGCATCATAAAAGCGAGTGACTAGCTAGGCGTTACACAGAAAAAGTTCCATTCGGGAAATACATCCACATGAAAAGAGCGACAGTATCGGATTCACCATCCGTAAAAGATTCATCAACGCGAGCGCTTTGGACCGATGTTGCCATCATCGCGGCACAGCATCATCAGTCGACGTGGAAATCTCCCGCCATCCGCTCACTTCTCAGTGAAGCGCAAGCGAGCTGGAGCAAACTCCTCTTTCCAACTCCAAAGATAGAGAGTTGGAAGTACACAAATACCGAGCCGATTGCGGTCGGCAGTTTTGAGCGTAAGGTGCCCTCTACAACGAAACTCTCCGTTGATGACCTTGCTCCTTACCTTATTCCGGACACAGCCGGCGGTAGCGGTGCAGCGAGGCTGGTGTGGGTTGATGGAGTATTCAGTGAACAGCTCTCCTCGGCAGATTTGCCCCCAGGAATTGAGTTTTTTACAACTCCGCAAATGACGGGTGGAGAGAATGAGGAGCTTGCAACTCTCGTTGGTTCCACCGGTGTGCATCGTTCGGCGGAGTTTGCAGCCCTAGCAACAACTCTGATGTCTGAGATCGTGTGCTTAAGAGCTAAGGCAGGCGTGGTAATTCAGAACCCTCTGCAGCTTCTCTACGTTACAACTGCGGAATCGACCGGCTCTGTACAAGTGCCGAGGGTTCTTGTCGTGGTGGGTGAGAATGCGCACCTTTCAGTTGTGGAATCTTTCGTTGGCGTGGGCGCTGAAAGGTATCTTTCGATTCCTATCGTTGAAGCGTTTGTCGCACAGTGTGGTCGATTCGATCATGTGAAGATTCAGGTAGAGCATGAATCTGCCTGTCACATGTCACATACAATTGTGCAGCAGAATAGATCTTCGTCGGCCTCCGCACATCTGTTTTCGTTCGGTGGGGCGCTCGTTCGCAATAATGTAGACGTGGAACTACTGGGGAGTGGATGTCACAGTGTGCTGAACGGACTCTCGCTGCTCGTTGGGGATCAGCACGTCGATAATGCAACAAATATTCACCATGTCGAACCTTCGTCAGAAAGTCGCGAGCTCTTCAAAGGAGTATACTCAGACCGCAGCCGCGGAGTGTTCTCGGGCACTATCGTTGTTGAGTCAGAGGCTCAGAAAACAAACGCATTCCAGTCGAACCAGTCGCTGCTTCTCTCGCCGAACGCGAGCATTGAGACTCGACCGCAGCTAAAGATCTGGGCGGACGACGTAAAGTGCACCCACGGCGCTACAATTGGACAGCTCGATAGCGAAGCGCTGTTCTACCTGAGGTCGCGCGGCATAGATAAGGAATCAGCCCGTCACTTTCTCGTCCGTGCTTTCGTAAGCGAAGTCCTTACCACCGTTACGTGCGAAGGTACTCGGCATCGGGTAGCGGAGCTCATATCGTCGAAATTAGAGGCAGTAGCACAAGGACTTTAAGGCTACAGGTTAAGGAAGTTTTCACCCCGGTTTGCCGTCCACCTGTTTTTTTGATACCTTCCGCCGGCTATCGTTGAGATGCCCAGGCCTTTGAGGGCAGAAAATCGGGATATTTGGCGAAATTTAATCGTCCTCGACGGGTAGCTGGTCGTACAAGGTTTGCGGAAAGGCGGGTTTTCGAAGAGAGCACCGCCGGAAAATGGAGTAAGCATGGTCGAGAAAGGCTCTGAAGCGACAAGTGAAAGCTTCGTTACGAAGACTCAGTCGTATTTCAGCGAAAGCATGGAAGAACTCAAGAAAGTGCAGAGTCCGACTCGACAAGAGGCGATGCGTTTAACTTGGGTTGTGCTGTTGATTATAGTTTTTATCTCACTCTGCTTGTTCGTTGTTGATCTATTCTTCAACTGGTTCATGTCGAAGATGATGGCACCTTAGGGTGACGATAAGTGTCGAATGTTCACTCGATAAGCGGGGCAAGGCCCTAGGCAACACGGGCGAGGGGAACGGCAGAGGTATTTTGGGGAATTTGGTGGAAGGGATATCGTATGGAGAGTAGCGCTAGCGAAGTAAAGATGGACTGGTACGTTGTCCAGGCCTATGCCGGATTCGAGTTGAAGGCTAAGCAGGCCCTTGAGGAGCGCGTTCGCCTCA
>JAYVGZ010000595.1:0-2936 GCA_043771805.1 Pseudomonadota bacterium | reverse complement strand
GTGGGGTTCATTCCGCAGTTCGTGCACACCTCGACTGGCGCGGCCCCGTTCAGTGAAAATTCGATCCTCGTAATGGGGTTGGTCCCGTCGACGTGTCCCGAAAGTGTATTGATCGCTTTGTGTACCTCTCGCGGATACCCGTCGAGCCCGACCCGAAGCGACGTATGGAGATTGATGATCTGATTACAACCGAGCGTCACTGTCATCGGGAGAAGCTCCGTCGTTGCGCCTGCGCTCGTCCTAATACGAGGAGTAAGGTTGTATTTGCCCTGAGGCAAACAGAGCCTTACGTAGCCCTCGGTTGCTATTGCCCTTTCGAAGTTCGTGACACCTTCACCTTGAGTTATTCGCACCGAGTAGTCGGCCGGCAGCCCTTTAGAGTCGGTACCGACGAGATCGCCCTGACCCGTCAAGCTCGGCCCGTAAAACGGCCCCGCATTCGATTTGAACCCTACGGTGAGCTCACTGAAACAGTAGGAGTGATCCTGATTTACACGCGCCCCAGCGCTCACGAGGGTTTCCGAGAATTTCCGGTTCGTGATTTCGAAGTTGTTGATTGTATACACCTTCCTTGCGACGTTTTCGGCAGTGTAGAGCGGATGGAATATGAACTGGAGCTTAGATGTAGACCACAGCGAGGGTTGACCTCCATACGTAGCGAGCAATGTCTCGTATGCACCGGACAGCTCGCCGGCTTCGAGGTCTACACGGGCATCAATAGTCGCGTCCGAATAGCCCACCCCACGCGCTGCTCGTCGAGCCGGGTGCGCGCTTACTCAGCCCCTGCGGGAGTGTACAGGAAGAGGTTATCGACCATGCCATCGCCGTTTGTGTCCTTGTCCGGCTGGGGTAGCGACAAGCCTGCAAAGCAGTTCCCGCCTCGACTGGCTCCGGGGCCCGCGAAGGTGACCGTTCCGCTGACGTACCCCGGCTTGAAATGGAAGAGGTCTCCTAAGTCGGTAGTCTCACCCGCCTTGACCTCCACTCCGGCGCGTCCGTCGTATTCGAAGTACGGGGCGCGAACCATAATTCGGCGCGCTCTATCCCGAAGAGCGTATCTGGCAGTCACGGTGTACCGGTAATTGTTTTCGGCTACCGAAGGAACCAGGTTAGGAAGGAAGAACGAGCCGCTCGCGGGTGTCACGAAGCGGAATCTGCGCTCGTTGCTGAACGGTCCGTTCCAAGCATTGATGGCAGAGCCGTTGAAAGCGTCATTCGACGGAAGCACCTCCTCGCCCAGCACCCCGAAGGTGCCGGAGATGGATCCCAAATCATTGAAGGACGGCACTTGGCAGGTGACCTCAGTGATTTCGTCGCAGTTCGCCTGGACGTAATGCATGCACCGGTATGCCATCTTGTCTACGAATGAGTCCGTACCCATATAGAGCTGGGTGTACACCCTGTAGGTAATGCCGGTTCCATCGAAGACATTGTAGATTTCCGTGGCGCCTGCGGCGGCGCTCGCCTGGCTGAGAAGGCGATCGTGATATGCGTTCGTCGGATGAGTATAAGTCGACGATTCGGGGTACCCGTAAGATGAGGCTTGCGTTACGGCAAGGGGCGCTCCGGTCGAATCCACGAAGGAAACCTTCATGACGGACACGCAGTGGTTGTCATCCATCATGGAATCCGGAGCGGGCTCAGGATAGACGGCCGGGCTCGTTTGACGGACGAGCGGCGTCGAGGTTTTGACGAGCCCTTTGCCGAAGTTCGCATAGAAACCCACCTTGTACGGAATTCCCGCCGGCGAGCTTTCCACGGTGACTTGATATCCGGTCGAGAGCGTGCCGACTATCGCGGAATTGTAGTACGTGCTGGTTATCGGTGGAGTCAGTCCCGCACTCTCCGCGCCGATCGTAAGGGTAGCCAGCCGGAGCTTGTACGTGTCGCTCAGCAAAGAAACGATAGTGGGGTTAGAGTTCGTGAAGCGCAGCTCACCCTTAATCTGATTCGGGTTTGCCACGACCTGTGCGCGGGCACTGGTGACCAGGCCCATGCCTATCAAGCCCATGCCTATCAAGCCCATGCCTATCAAGCACAGAGCAAGGGTCAACGAAACAACTGAACTTCCTCGTCGCATTGCCCCCCTCTAACTGTTTCCCCGCGGACTCTAGCTAAGAGGAGAAAGGTCGGGTGCGGTAGTGGACCTCTTAATGAATTGCCGCACAACGACATAAAAGAAAATCGCACCCCTGAGTTCTCCGTCCGGTCTCTGGAGGATACTCGTAGAATCTGTACGTGTTTTTCGTATGTTTGCATTGTGTTTAAAGAAGTCCACCCTCTCTAACACGTAGGATTTCATCACTGCTGAAGCAGAACGCAATTTCCCCGTAATCAATGCACGAGTCAGCGGGCGCCGCGACCCGTCACCACTACAAGCACGGTCTTCAAGGAGATCCAGATGTCGAGTAATATGGATTGTTGCTGAATGTAGACTATATCGAGAGCGAGCTTACGACGGTAGCCGCGCTCATCTTCTGGATACCCTTGTAGTACTTGAGCGAGACCAGTCAGCCCAGCTTTTGCGCGGAGTCGACGGTCGAACTGAGGAATGGACTCTTTAAGTTTCTGTGCGATATCAGGTCGCTCTGGACGGGGCCCGATGAGACTCATTTCGCCTTTGATAACGTTTATAAGCTGGGGCAGTTCGTCGATGCGCGTCTTGCGAATAATTTTCCCTATAGTCGTTACGCGTGGATCATGTTTCAGGGCTAGTGTCGCGCCCGTTGATTTCTCGGCGTCCTGTCTCATCGACCGAAACTTGTAGAGCGTGAATATTTCGCCGCCCTGGGTCAGCCTCTTTTGCTTCAGAACTATAGGGCCCCTCGAGGTAACCTTGATCGCAATCGAAACAATGATGAGCAAAGGAAGCGTGACAGTAAGGAGTAGCACAGAGAACAGAACATCGACGCTTCTCTTAAAGAGGCGATACGCAA
>JAYVGZ010000594.1:0-3436 GCA_043771805.1 Pseudomonadota bacterium | reverse complement strand
GTCAATCCTGCGGGTTGGCGATATCTTGGCACCGCGTGATTTTTGTCTGCAAGGGATAATTGCGTGATGAGAGCTAACCTACTCGGGCAAGTTTTTGTGGTCGCACTGATCGGCTTGGTGTGTAGCAACTGTGCCGAAGCACAAACTAACCCGGGTCCTCCGAGTTTTGCGCAGGGGGATTATTCGGAGTGTGGGAAGAATGCCTCTGAAGATTTAGCTGGTGGAAATCGTAACGTATACTGGCATGGGGGCACGGTTCTGACCGATGAGGCCGCAGAGATAAACATGAAAGTGCTCTTTGACGACAAACTCGCAGATAGTACGCCTACGCTCGACTTGAATTACTGGCCCCAGCTGTATGATCTGCTTCTCGGGCGACTACAGCGAGCAGCAATTGCGATAATTCGTGCGGGAAAAGACCCCGAATTTCAGCCCCTATTATGGGCACGAGGTTCGCCCAAATACCTAGGCATGAGGTGGGACGAAAACTTTAGAATGTGCTGTGTGCTTCAAGAGGATCAGGGCAAAGACAGCCTCACGATTGCTACCAACCGTCCGGATGGTAGCGGGTGGTCAGGATTATGGGAGTACTACTTTCCTACGACAATCACCGAATGGTCCAACCAATCTACCGAGACCATGATCGTGCCCAGGCCCTACGTCGAAGCGCAGCTGGAGCAGGCGCAAGAATTGCTACGGGGCGAGAAGGGTGTTTCGTATGTCGCCAAGGGTATCGGGCATCTCAAACACCTCGCCGAAACGCAGGCCGAAGGGCAGGGCAAGGTGGATGATACAGGCTCGCAGCCGGCCGCTAAAAATGAAGTAACGCAGATGATCAATGAAATAGAGCAAAAGCTTGGTGAACATCCAGAAACCAGATTTACAGAGGATATTTCAATGGTCGGCGGCATGGTAGTACGGCCCATGCTTTCAATTCTTCGGCCAATCATACGGCAAGGTATTGCAGGGTACTTCTGTATGCATCCAGATCAATTTATGAAATTGATGGACGCCGAAGAGGATCCCTTTCAAAAGCCGTCCGAGGGAGGCGATGTCATGACGAGGCTCCAAAAAATCCCGCCTTTCGGGTCTGTCTTCAAGAATGGGCTTACGCTTCTCCTTGACCCTTCGGAGCTCGCTCGCTTAAACAACCCATTCGTAGGACGTTACGACCAAGGGCCCGGCACCGACATAGCGAAAGGATATGAAGTTTGGCGAAACAATATGCTCGGTCGCGAGGCATTCCTCTCTATCGGCGGCGGAAGTGGAAAGCGCAAGGATTGGCCCGGAACAGGTCAGGAAGCGCTCTCGTTACAGGACGTACTCTTGAAGGCTGGTGCTCGGCCCGTGAGACCGCAAGACGTCGGCGAATCCTTCTATCCTCAAAATAATATCTGGATGGTGCCAGCGTTGATGCGATATCACAAAGCACCCTTAGATCGCCGCGAGTACAATACGACTCCGCTTGCATTTCGAATTGCTGCCGGCCTCCACGAAGCGCAGCAGGGCGACGGAACTGTCGGCACCCGTGAGGGCGATCTGGGCTACTACAAGAAATTCGAGCCACAATCTTACTATAAATTCGGTGGCCGGGTTCCCGAGTACATTGGGCGAAACAATGAGGTTGGCATACCCTGTCGGCGGCGACTTACGAATGAAACCATTGCAAAAGTTAAACCTGATCGAATTATTTTATCTCACAAAACCCACAACTTCGTTAAAGACCCCGTTGATGAAGCGACTCTTGACCAAAATATGCGCTCTCAGACTACCGATGATCCCTCGCGCAACTTGAAGGCTGGTGATACGCCAAACAAGTGCGGCCGCGACATGCAACGCCACAACTACGCAGCGAATATGACAATTCACAGGACGTGTCCTAAGGGCTATGTGGTTTGGAAACCGCCCCTGCTGGATCCGATGTTCCTCAAGAAACCAACGATTATAACGCCAGCACAATTCGGGGCCATGTGTAAGGGGGAGAAGCTATGGTAGTGTCGTTCCCCAGGGCGCGTATTTATGGGGATTGTTCGTGCGAGTAAGCTCCGGCTGGGAGGCCTGCTGCCTAACACTTGCTCTCTTATTTTTATGCAACGGCGCCACAGCGTTCGGTCAGCCAATCGATCCTAAAACATTTTACGATAAAGACTACGCGGTCTCCCCCAACTATCGCCCTGGGAGCAAGGAACCGACCTCACCCAGTTCAACCAACCCGACGACATCGAATCAAGCCGCAAGGATCCCCGGCGCAAATGCATTGCCCTCTACGGGGCTCCAGCAAACACCCGCAAACAACCCGCTCGAAGCAATCTCCTCAGACACGTGGGTTGAAGTAGTGGTTAATTCGCTCGACGAAAAACATTTTATGGACGTCATTGCCGAAGTCCTCAATGTGGCTCGATCACAAAGGGCAAATATTCTTTCAGTCTCGCATATCGGCGATTACCGGGTTATGTCCGATGAAATTAAGAAACAGTTGGCGGAATTTGATATTACTGTGGTTGATGCCTTGATCCCGCCCCACAAATTGACCCTCTTGCAATCTCCCACTTGGATTTTCAATACCGCACAGGGGCGTTACGTCGTTGAGGGCGCACCCTCTATTGAACAGTGCCTCTCGCCCACCGGTGAATTCCAGCGCCCTCACGCGGTAGCACCAACGAAGAAGCCAGAACAACGAATTTCAGGATTCTGATGCATATGAGCTTTACACAAAACACCTCACGCCTCCTCACCGCTGCCTTACTGTCGCTGTTTATTTTCCCGACTTGCGGCATTGCTGAGGATCTTGAATCTCAACTAAGAAACACGGTTGACCAATTAAAGAAGAGCGTGCACGAGGGAAAGCCCGACTCAGTTGCTCGCTCTGAGTCTCGCGCGAAAGATAAGATTAGTGCCATGGAGAGATCAGTGGAAAGTTCAACGGAAGTCGTAGAGGCGGATCCGAGCGACGCTATCCTCGACCACGTTACGCTCGGTAAAGGCATCCCGTTTCCGAAACCTGAAGAGGTGGTAGTAAGACCCCCTCTAGAAATTGAGATCGACTTTGAGAAAGAGCGCGCGAATGCCGTGCCTGTAGCACCGCTGCAACCGCAAATTCCGCGGCGGTGCACAAACAACTCGACTATTCGTATTTCCCGCGATGTTCCCGACAAAAGTGAAGAGGTTATCTACGACGTTCTTTACATACCAGCAGAATACTTACCCCTCGACCCGGCTGAAGCATTTGGAAACGAAACGCGAGTGCGTGTCGTAGGTGGTGTTGATAGTAAAGAGGTCCTTGAGCAGCTTATAGATGATGCTATCCCATGCATCCCCTTTCGAACACGAATCATTCCTGGGATCGAGTTTAGAGATTTTGGGAAAGTAGCTCTGAGGAATTACGGTAAAAAGCAAACTGGGAAGGGTGTCTTACACCCTTCGATTGCACAGAAGA
>JAYVGZ010000593.1:0-4154 GCA_043771805.1 Pseudomonadota bacterium | reverse complement strand
GAGTTGTCTTGGTTGTTTCGAAGGAAGCGGTCGTCTCGGCTGGTGAATGCGTTTCTGAAATAACGGTAGAGTCGATCCCTGGGTATACCTCAGTCTGTATGTCGGAAACGATAAGAGGCAGGATTTCAGACTCGTGCTCTTCCCGATGTGGTTGCAGACAAGGTGATTCTGTATCGGCTGAGAAATTCGTAGATGCAAGAGCGGTGTGTGGTACGTCGGCCTCGACTGCAGTCGGTGCGGGTTCCACAAGGATCGGCTCAGTTGGAGCGTGGTTTGTAGGGGTATTGATTTCTGTTGTGGGAGTAGTGTCGTGAGTAGCGGCTTCGAGGTTCAACTCAATAGCGATCAGCTCTCGAGCCAGCTCATTAACATCTGGTGAAGGAACTGACTCCTCGTTCATTTGTGAGATAAGCGAGGTGCCATCTGACAGCTCTCTCTTCGGGGGTTGTACTCCGGCGGCTTCAAGGGGGGACGAATCATCCTCAGGCTCAATCGGCGTTCCTCCATTTCCGATTTCAGAACCTTCGTTCTTGTCGGCCACCAATTCGAATGGGAGCGAGTCGTCATTCTCTGAGAGCACGGCTGCATTACTGTCATTCTCTGGGGCAGAGAGAACTACCCAAGCAAGAGAGGGGCCAGTGGAAAATCCGAGAGATGGGAAATTGTCGTTGGTAAGGAGAAAAACCGTTGCCTCGGGCGTCAGAAGAGCGTCGTGGATCTCTACTTCCGAACTGGATTCGATCGGCCCACGCGTGGGCAATGGTGCTACTGGAAGCTCAAAGGGAGTGAACTGTAGCTCAGCAAGAATTTTATCGATCGGTGCGCCCTCTTCAAGAGTACTATCGCTCTCCAGTGCTCCGTCATTCAAAAGATCAGAAGAGGCGTTTTGGATCGAGGCGAGAGGGGGTGGATCTGCTTCGGTCATCGCGGTCGATGCGTGTTCGGCTACGAGAAGGGGTAGATCAACCTGCCCTTCTGAACCGGCCTGCACATCATTTTGATCTGGTACGGGGGCTTGTAGAGGCAGTACTGGCTCGGTTGCGCCTGTAGCACCATTTCCGGCGGCTACTTCGTGTGCGTCTAGGGGTAGGGGTGCACTATCGGCTGCCGAGGTTGGCTCAACCGGTGTAAGACAGTGTGCGGTGCTATGCTCGGGAATGTTCTGTATCGGAATAAGAACAGATCTTTCTTCTCGTGCGCCCTCTGAGGCGGAGGGGCGTTTGAAGAACTGCCTTATCGTCGAAAAACTAAGGGACGACAAGCCCGAGCCGAGTGACCCAGTACCCTCATCTCTAGGTTCCTTGGCTACACCATTGTTTGGAGCCTGCGCCTTGGGATTTTTTTGCGAGAAGGCCTTAGGGCGTGCCTTCCGAAGTAGATCATCATATGGTGCTGCGGCGTTGGTAATGGGAAGACCGATCGACCTCTTAAAGGGCCGTAAGTCGCAAACGCACTTAGGACAGATATCTCGCAGCTCCGAACAAACGAAGTTGCAGCCTGGGCATTTCATGGTGTGAAGATCTCGCGAGTTGCTATGACCGCTGAAACAGCCGCCAGCTCTGACCGGAGTACGTTTTTGCCCAGCGTGATCAAGATGAAACCGTGTTCTTTCAAGATCGATTCCTCGTTTGGTGCCAGATCCCCCTCCGGACCTATAACTAGATGCACAAACTGGGGCGGGAGGAGTAGATTCCACGCCGCGCGAACTGAGATTGATTCCGCGCAGAGGGAGCAGCACAGTCGAAGTTCAGATGCGCCAGGTGAATTCGAATGTATTCCAGCACTTGTAAGTGCTCGTCGTAGGTCTTCCGCGAGCAGTACCGTTGGTGGACGAGATTGCCTGCTCTGTTTAGCTGCACCGACTGCGATTCGTTGGAGGCGACTCTCTTTCGCCAATCTATCTGAGTGTGTTTTTATGCGCACCACGCTCCGCTCGCTCTGCCAGAGAATTATCTGAGTGCAGCCAAGTTCAGTAGCCCAGTCACACACCTGATCGTTCTTTTCTCCTTTGCTCAGCGCAAAAAGAAGGGAGATCTGGGGGCCTTGTTGCAGGGACGCAGTTATTTGTTCCGGCAAGGCTTCGCTAAGTGCAACAGTGACGGTTGGGGTCAGCGAGATAATGGTGCCGAGGAAGGCTTTCGCTGTTACGGTGTCGCAGATCTCAACCGAGTCATTAATACGCCTGCGCAGCACGTCTCTGAGGTGATGGGACTCTTCTGCAGACAAAACAACAAGGGAGCCCAGAAGGCTCCCTTGTTGGCTCTTGTCTGTGCTGATCTCTGAACAGCCCTGCTCGGCAAAGCTAGTGAAGACACGGGGTGGTTTCACAGCAGCCCAGCACCAGAGTTATTTCTTTCGCAATCCCATCTTATCGAGGCGGGAGGCGAGATAACCAATCTTGTCGTATCCAACGATACGCTCATTGTTGTCGAGCACAAATGTAGGGGTATCAAACACTCCTAGTTTTCGTCCGCGCTTGTAAATCCCTTTAACGCGCTCACGGGTGTCAGAAGAGGACACCTTACTGAGGAAATCACCAAGGTCGATGTCAAGATCGTCGCAAAGCTCGTTCATAAACGCGTCTTCGTTCGGGTTCTCGCCAAGGCCCCACCACTTGTTGAAGACCTTAATATTGTACTCAAGCAGAACACCTAGATCGTTAGCGATGAGTGCTCCGCGAGTGATGCGACCTGGGTCGTATTCAACTTCGGGCCAGTCTTCAGGAAGTACAAGCGCCAGAGAGCGGTCCGCTGCGAGGCGTTTTGTATCCTCAAACAGGTAAGAGAGCTTGTCAGGAAGGACTCCTGTCTGAGGAACGGGCTGCCCTGAAGCTTTTGCCGAGTATGGCTGCCATAACAGTTCTACGTTGTACTTGTCTTGAATGTCGTAGATCGGGTCCATCGCCAGGTACGAATACGGACTCTGGAAAGAGTAGAAGACTTCAACATTCGTCGTCATAAGCTCACATCACACTAAAAATAAAACTGGTGTTCCTGCCGCCGGGTCGTGCTTCCGTCAGCCCCACCATGGGAATTCACCCACAGAGTAGAGCAGTTCCCACTACATCAGGTAAAGAGCGACGAGCGAGCCTGCTCGTCCAAATGTAACCGCGCCGCCGCAGCTCCGATACCGTTTGTTAGGGGTAATCAGCCGAAGATTCGAGGTTTAGTTCGAACTGGTCAGGTTGCTGTCGTTGGTTTGACCGACAACATGTTTCAGAAAGGTAGTAGCATTCGAATCAATTTGCAAGGATTTGTTACACACAATCTATTGCTCGGGGCGCGCAACAGAAGTGTTGACCGACGGAGGCTTCATCTAGTTATATCAGCGTGTTGCTTTAAAGGTGGTTCAATACATTATGGTCCAAGGAATCGCGGCCCTCCTTGAGGGGCTGAACAGCTGCAGAGCGTCGGATGATTCAAACAGAAAGCCCTTACTTTGTCTCGAGGTCAATCCGCCTCGGGGAACGGACGTTGAAAGTGTGTTCGATCGGTGTGATGGGCTACGCGGAATAAGTTTCGTGAACGTCACTGATTCTGCCCTCGCCAAGATGCGGATGTCAGGGTTGATGTTCGCCTCACTCCTTAAGCAGCGGTTCAATGTCGAGCCCTTGGTGAACCTCTCTTGTCGTGACCGAAATATCATTGCGTTGCAATCGGAGATCCTGGGGGCCTGGGCGCTTGGTGTGCGCTCCATTGTGGCACTTACTGGGGATGCTGTTACCGTCGGCGACCTCCCCGATGCAAAAGGGGTCTTTGAGGTAAATTCCATAGGACTCCTGAACATCATCTCTACCCTTAACTCTGGAAAAGACCTTGCTGGTGCTGAGATGAAGGGTTCGCCGTCCGTGACGCCAGGGGTAGTTTTTAACCCCAATGCCCGAAACATCGAATCAGAGATAAAGCGATTAGGACGGAAGCGTGATGCAGGTGCTGTGTATGGGCTAAGTCAACCCGTCTTCGACCCAGAAGCTGCCGAAGCCTTTTTTCGAGCCGCAAGTACCCTTGGGATGGACCTCTTTGTCGGCCTCCTGCCGTTTAAGTCGAGCAAGACTATCGAGGGGATCTTAAAGGTACCGGGGATCAAGATTCCGGAGGCGGTAGTAAATCGGGTGAATGCCGCACCTGAGAAAGCGGTTGCAGAGCTGTCGATCG
>JAYVGZ010000592.1:0-3152 GCA_043771805.1 Pseudomonadota bacterium | reverse complement strand
AGAGTCCAGGATACGATTCTCGCCCGCGAAAGCCTCGGCCTCGAGAGCGAATTTCGCATCACGTAGAAGTTGGCTGAGAGCACCGCCAAGCAGTGGCTTCATCATCGGCCGGTCGCTAAGAGTAAAACCGGTGGCGACAACATCCGCCACGGTCACGAGGGCCCGAGCTTTTTGCGTTTTATTTTCGGAGTGAAGTGCGGCGCTCAGGGGATCTAGTGAGAGTTGAGCTTGAGCAACGTGTTTCAACATTCGCGTGAGAAGGGACTGGACCGCACCTATTGGGTCACTCTCAGGATCTTCTAAATCAAGCTTCAAGGCGGTAAGCTGAAGCCGATCAAAGCGAGAGCCCAACGTCGGATCATTTGTAGTTATTGCGGCAATAAAACTGGTCAGGATAGTCAGGTGTGATAGGTGTGCGCGCTGATGGCGCAGCAATGTCACAGTCTCATGCGGTGTCTTTGCCAGCATGCCCGTGTCGGGGTCGATGGAGAGAGTTGGGATCGGGCTTTGGCAGCCGTCAAGAACTGCAGCTTGGGTCGCTTTGAGTCTTTCTCGGTGGTCATCAGGACCGTTTGGGATTCCTCCGACTCGCATGAAGACGTAATCAACTCGGGATACTATGACTTGTAACTCCGGTACCCAGCGGGTAACACGTTCCTCAGGATCGGTGATAGAGTCTAACCTTGCAAAGGCTGCCGTTAAAACGGGCTCAAACTCAGCGAGGATCCGCTCGGCGCAGATAGCCGTTCGGTCAGAATCTAGATAGGCGGGCGCGATAGGTGGCGGGTTGTCTGCTCCACCTCGCGTAGGATCATAATTAAATGCGGTCAAATTCGTGACTCCTTTTAATGAGCGCGACACAAGATGACGGATAGCCCGCGAAATTATCCTTAACCAACTACTTAGTGGCGCACAACCTCTAAAGGAAAGGGAGTCGACTGGAGTAACCTCACGTTCTTAGGCTCTCTTCCGAATCAAACAGTAAGATCATCGGTCGGGGTCGCGCTGGGTATGCGAGAGGGCTTTTTGAGGGTAAATTGTGCGACCATCCTCAGGTTCTCAACGATGGCAGATCACCAAGACCTGGATACCGACACTGCGGTCTGATACCATTCCATCAATCTGGTCTACTGTCACGAAGAGGGGATTGATGAGGCATCACAACTGTTCAAGGTCGAGAAAATCGATCTCTGGTGGGGGCACTTCAGCAGGTCGGGCCAAGCGATCATTCTTCAGTGGAACATCAGGGCTCATTTTGTTTACCCTTTTCCTGGTTTTAGCCGCAGTCGCTATCGCCCAGAGCTCCGGCAGTTCTCTAATCTTAGGCGCTATTGTGCGATTTTCCGCCGCACCCGGTGGTGCCCGCCCAAACGGTGGCAGTGGTTCCCCCGCCCAGGCCGCTAACGGCCGCTTCCTTGCCTTCTCGTCAACCTCATCGAATTTAGTAAATGGAGATCAAAATTCATCAAGAGATATTTTTCTCCGCGATCAAGCGCTTAATACGACGACCCGCTTGAGCGTTACTTCAACTGGAGTGGAGGCCAATAATTTCTCGGATGTTCCCTCGATCAGCCCTGTCGCGCCGAACGGTTTCTTCGCTGTTGCGTTCTCATCAGTTGCCTCTAATCTGTCAGGTTTTATCGAGAATATGGGGTTCCAAGATATCTTCGTTCGACTGCCCGCGAGCGGTATTACGTTTCCGCTCACCTTTACGACCAGCGGAATCTTCGCCAACGGAGACAGCGATAACGCTAGCACAACAATTTTTGCCGAGCCCAATCAAGTCGTAGTGGCGTTCGAATCGGAAGCCTCAAATCTTGTTTTCGGTGATTTTAACGGTGTGCAGGACATTTTTTCGACTGCAATTCTTGAGGCCGACGCGCTTGCTGGTAAGACCCCACTGTTTGCCCGCATCTCGAAAGGAGCGTTTGGAGCCGAGGCAAACGGACCAAGCTTTACCCCTCGCGTAAGTGGGGACGGGCGTTTTGTAGTCTTCGCCTCGAGCGCATCAAACCTGATTGGAGGGACCGTTGTCCCCACGACTCAGATTTACCTCTTTGATGTCGCACTCGGTACAACAGCTCTTGTGAGTAAGAGCGCCACCGGACAGGTTGCGAACGATGATAGCTTCGGGCCGTCCATCAACTACGACGGCTCGGTGATCACCTTCGCGTCGGGTGCGACGAACCTTGTTCCGGGTCAGGGGTCGACGTTCACCAACCGACTCTTCGTTCTGCAGCGCGCGACCTCTTCCATGTCGATCGTGAATGTCGGAGCAAGTGGGCAGGGCGGCGACGGAGATCTGATCGGGTCAGGAGAGATAAGTCCTGATGGACGATTCGTAGCATTTTCTGATTCCTCCTCGAATCTTGTGGCTGGCGATACAAACGGTGTCCAGGACCTGTTCGCGCGAGACCTGACGACAGGAGCAATCGCCCGCATATCGACTGCAACGGACGGATCTGAACCGGACGGAGCGAGCGATCGTCCGGTACTCTCAGGAAACAGTTTTAGTGGACTGGTCGGCACGGTTTCCTTTCGCTCTAACTCATCATCAATAGTGCCCGGTGCATCAGGTAATCCGGAGCTTTTTGGAAGACTGATTCAATTTGCAGCGCCGGCCTTGACGAAGCAGACGTCGCTGACAGTGCCGCCAGATCTTTCTGTCTCGTCAAGGACGATTTCACTTTCTGCGAATCAGTTCTCTGGCTTTGTAGCTGGGGCTACGAGTGCTCGAAAGGGAACCAGTACGCGCGCGTCAAAGAAGATCTCCATCGCATACGATTTTCGGTTGCAGCTCGATGGAGCGCGACGCGACGCACGTCGAAAGACAGCACAGAAGAATGTAGTGTCATTTCGGGGGCTCGCGCCAGGTACTTATACTGCCTCCTACCGCACCTTAGTACGGAGGGGGGCGAAGGTAACCCTCAGAACAAACTTTAGTCCGCCGCAACGCTTCTCAGTGTCCAAGTGACAGTAACGAGCGGGATGAGAACCTCATTCACTCGATGACGATTCGTAAGCGTTCAGGCGGTGGAGTTAAAGTCCGAGCGGCGTCCAGCCCCTCAGGGGCGGATTTGCGGATGCAAATCCGGGGTGAAAACAACTAGCCGTTCACAAAAGCAGTCAACGAGCGATCAGCTCGTTGTCGA
>JAYVGZ010000591.1:0-17320 GCA_043771805.1 Pseudomonadota bacterium | reverse complement strand
TTGATTCAAAGATTGATACCGCGGCTAGTATTAAACTGGGCAGCCGCATTGAGGGTGCAGTCGTTGGGGCAGAGACCTCGGTTGGGCCTTTTGCTCACTTACGGCCAGGAACTAATTTGGGGAGCCATTGCCGAATTGGGAACTTTGTTGAGACGAAGAACGCGGTGCTGCACGACGGGGCGAAGGCGTCGCACCTCACCTATCTTGGTGATTGCACTGTTGGGAAAGAGAGTAACATCGGGGCAGGTACTATTACGTGCAACTACGACGGGTACAAGAAATCGAAGACTGTGATCGGCGCTGGGGTTTTTGTTGGGAGTAATTCGTCGTTGGTAGCGCCGATAAAGATCGGTGATGGCGCATTGGTAGCGGCGGGTTCGACTATCACGAAGGATGTTCCAGCCGACGGGCTGGGCCTTGCGCGTGCGAAGCAAGAGAA
This sequence comes from Pseudomonadota bacterium, assembly GCA_043771805.1. Lineage (GTDB taxonomy): Bacteria > Bdellovibrionota_C > UBA2361 > UBA2361 > OMII01 > JAYVGZ01. The sequence continues at coordinate 16,881 of JAYVGZ010000591.1, read as the reverse complement.
CAAAGAAGGTTGGGCGGAGAGGCGAAGGAAGCTAATTTCGGATCGAAGTTAGGTCCCAGAATTTACTGGCGCAAAGCGCTTAGAAGATACCAACGGTAATTTTTGCGATTCGGTGATGTGCGAGCATTAGCAGCCTCGCAGATCTCTTACCGCCCAAGAAGCTGAAGTGCGAGCTGCGGTTGCAAGTTGACTTGTTTGAGTACAGACGCCGCTACTTGCTGCAGAATCTGCGCCCGAGAACTAGTAGCCGCTTCCTCTGCAATATCAGCGTTTGAGATGCGCGCCGCGGCTTCCTCAGTTACGTTTCGAAGCGCCGAGAGAACATTTCCCGACGCCTTCAGACGGCTTATGGCCACACCAATCTTCGAACGAGAGGTACTTAGATTCTCTAAAGCTGTCGCTGTGAGGTCTAGAGCATCAAGCGCGTCACTACGAAACCTTAGACTGAATGCCGGGAGGTTTGCTGCATTTGCAGAAAAACCGCCGATATTCACCGCGCCATTACGGGCAGTCGCGGTCGACCGAAGCGAAGAAGTGTCTGAGTAAGTAAGGTCTGATCGATTTTCAAAATTCATTAGTAAGACAGTTGTTTCGTCAACGTTCATTGAGTCACAAACGCCCTGGTCTGGGTTTCAAGATGAATCATTTCTCAAACATTACGGCGAGTGGATCGAAGATTATTGGCGGCGGTACAAAGACGCGAAAGATCGGCACCTCGATACTGTTCGGCTATTTGCCGATGAAGGAACCTATGCACGCGAAATGAAGCAACGGGTTGCTGCCACGGCTGGCGATCGTCGTCAGTTGAAGCCACTTGGAACTAAGTTTAGTTTCTCTGTGTCATTGTGGATTATCGGGGGGTACCTTGTTCTCTTGAAAACCAATGCAACTCCGCACTATGCGTTGCAATTGCGGGACAAGACTCTTACTGAGAATGTGCGTGCTGTGTTTGAAATCGTATGGCGGATGTCACCGGGGTAGAAGGTTCCTATGCTCGGGTCGACATCGGCCTGAAACGGCAGCGAGGTTAGTGAAGCGGGTTCATTAAGACTTCTTTGACGGCTACAAATGGCTCACTCTGGTCTTCGATAACAATCCTGCCCAGTAGCAGTGGTAACCCCACCCCTACTTGGATCCCGCGCGCAACGATGAGAGAGCTGCCTTGCAACTGTCTCATTACTTATTGGTCAAAGTACGAAAACATATTGTACCTAGAAAGCCTTGCTTCTACGCCGCCATTTTATTCGCAGTAATCTTATACGTATACCCAAGCCCCTGAAGCACCCTCAGCAGCACATCAAAACTAGTCCGATGAAGCTTAATACCCGCCTCAATCTGCGAAATCCGCGACCTGGAAACCCCTACAAGTTCCGCCAACTCCTCTTGCGAAAGTTCTCGCTGTTGCCGCACCTTCACGATCATCTCCCGGAGTTTTAGCTTCTGGTCGATCTCGTTGATATCCACACCCATTTCATCCGACCACTTTACTAGGTCAACTTTCTTCCAGCTCATCTCTCACTCCTTAACCTTTGTGCGTATTTCTTTGATTCGCTTCAAAATGAGATCTCGATCTTGTTCCCCGATTGTTTGGCTTTTCTTTCGAAGTCCGTGGATTAAGAAGATCGTTTCCCGAACTTTCGTATAGTAAAAGACGCGTATGCTTCCCTGGGAGTCTCTTACACGAAGCTCATAGAGCCCATGTGCCATTGACGACATACTTCGTGCCTGTGGCATGGTCAGCAATTCACCTCCCTCCAGACGACGAAGTAGCGTGAGCACCTCAAACCGAGCATCAATAGGTAACTCAGCGATAAACTCCTTTACCGGCTCTCGACCAGATGCCGTCTTGTAATGGAGTATCTTCATTCAAATATGTTAGCCGTAGCTAACGCTAAGGTCAAGTAAATGGTGGACGTCTGCTCTGTTCGCTTACTGCGTGTTCTTCCCCTGCCGTAGCAGCGCCGATATGAAGCGGCCCTCGCGCTCCAGTGGAGTCTCTTTGCCGGCGGCGCCCTGCTTGAGATTTCTAACGACTCAACGTTCACCGCTCTGGCTCACCTATACCGCCATCAATAATCGCATCGCGGATGGCTCATATCGCTGCACTCGTATTTCATTGAAATCTTTCATGAATCTTTGCCAGGTTCAACATCACCGAAGGGGATTCTACACGACCACGTCTCTGCAGATGCGGCCCAAAAGCCGCTGAACTTTATCGCCGATGAAGATTTGTTGGATCGATAATGGTATCGCTCCCACTGACTCCCCCTCCGAACCCGAGGAACATTTATGAAGATGAACTCAACCAGCCTCGTAACCCTCGCATTAAGTGCCTTCCTATCAATCGTCCCCCCTCGCCCAGTCAGCGCCCAAACATTCACCCCGATCGTCGGAAACTATCAATGTGGCCAGTTTCCAAACGGTGCTGAATTTCTCGTGCGCACGACCACCACTGGATTCGAGCTTGTACGAAAATCAGAGGTCCAAGCATTGTTTGGGAGAGAGCGGAAGATCCTTAAGCAGCGCCTTAGTTTGATCAATGAGCTTCTCGATGGCTTCAAGGCATCCAGAGTTTCAACTGCTAAGCTGATAAGCGGCGCCAATAAAATTCTCGCTAAACTATTCGGAGATGACACCATTCCGAAAGAACTACCTCCCGGAGAAGCAGAAGTTAAAGTTTTGAACCTTCGACAGCGAATTCTAGATCGCGATGCAGTGCTGGCAACAATCGGAGACCTCATCGATAACTGCGGCGGCCTCAATATTAAGAAGGGCAAAGGGACCCCTGTCGGAGTTACGATTAAACCAGTCTCTCTCGCATCGAGCCGTGAGATATTTGGTGGTTTCGTCATTTACGCATCGAAGATGAAAAACAAGTTTTCTCGAAAACCGACCGGATATAATGTATGCCTGAAGCTTATCTTTGCTGATGGTACCGAAACCAAGCTCTACACTGGCTTTGGCGATACTGAAATCTGCGGAACCGGCACGCTAAAGTTCGAAGGCGTGCCACCAGTGTCTGCGATACTCTAATGCCGAAGGGTCAAGTCGGCTGGGTTGTTCCGAAACGCTCCTATGCGTTTACCACTTTTCCTGGCTTTACCACCGAACAGCTCTTGGATCAGATACGGTTGGAAGTCATTCCTGATCAACCGATCGTGGGGGTGATTGCTTTTCCGGTTACCCTATCGAGAGACGCTTCAGTGAAGGCTTGCGAAGCGTTTTAAGCTAGTCCGGCCTTAAGCACAGATATTGATCATCTACCGATGGAGTTTTTCGAGAAATCGACTTGCGACTCCTCGGTGATGATCAAGCTTTGCACCCATTCGATCCAACTGCCCAACCATAACCCTCATTCGTGGATTAGCACTAAAAAACTCCCGCTCCCGGTCAATAAACCGCCAGTAAAGCGCATCCCAAATCTCACACCACTCCCCTTTCGGGTAATCACTCATCTTCAAAATGTAACTAGATCCGCTTATGTATGGCTTAGTCGTCATCAAACTACCGTCCGCATGTTGGCTCATGCCGTACACATTCGGCACCATCACCCAGTCGTAAGAGTCGATAAACAGCTCCATAAACCATTGATAAACCCCATCGGGATCAATATCGCAGAGCAACATGAAGTTCCCGAGCACCATCAACCGCTCGATGTGATGGCAATAGGCGTACTTCAAGGTGCGCTTTATACTCTGATCAAACGGAACAATCCCGGTGGTACCTGTGTAAAATGAACTGGGCAGAGTGCGCTTAAGCTTCCAGGCATTTGTGGTGCGCTGCCGCGATCCGGCATGAAGATAGACCAGGCGGATGAACTCTCTCCAACCGATCACTTGCCTAACAAAACCTTCGAGTGCGTTAAGCGACACTTTTTCGGCCTCTGCGACTACTCGTCTAATGATTTGATCTGGAGTCACTAATCCTATGTTGAGTATCGGCGTCAACACACTATGGAACAGGAATGTTTCATGGCTAGAGATGGCGTCCTCATAGTCTCCGAATGACGACAAGCGCTCCTCTACAAAGTCATCGAGCCATTTTTCTGCGCCCTCGTACGTCACCGGATAGCAGAAGTTGTCTACGTGACCGAGTACTTTCGGAAAATGAGTCGCGATATAGCGCTTGGCCTCTACAACGCTGGCTCTTTCGCTCGGTGTGTCTAATGTCGGAACGTGGTGATTTTTCGGTAGTCGCTTCCGATTTTCTGCATCAAAGGTCCACTTGCCTCCCGTAGGCTTTCCCTTCTCGTCTAGCAAAAGCCCTAACCGCTTTCGCTGCTTCATATAGAAATCGGTGAAGTGGTAGTGAGCGCGCTGATCTGCCCACTGCTGCATGACATCGGCAGGGGTAAGAAATGATGGATCCGCCATCCATTCGAGCTCGATGCTCGCTGCAAGGCACCCTGCAGAGACCCGTTTCCTGAGCCATTCATCTGATGGCTCTACGATGAACACTTTCGTCACCTTCTTCTTTTCTAGAATGGCTGCTATGTCGGCAGAGTGAGAAATTTCTTTCGATTCAACCCTAAAGACTTTTTTCCACGACCCTTTTGGATCTCAAGAAACTCCGTCATTGACGCGCGGTGGAGTACAAGCTTTTGGATATGAAAATGGTACTGAGTGAAAAAGAGCGGGTCTTCGACCAAGAACACAACTTCCGCAGCCTCGACGGCGGGATTCCTCTCCCATAATTGGTGCGGGTAAACGACAGCGGCTATTTTATTGGTCATTCGGTTATTCCGAAATTCAAGGTTAATCTAAAGCCTGAATTCAACTTGTAGCTGCAACACCTTACCGCTAGGAAGGTGATATGGCAGAAAATTACACGCATCTCAGCTACGAGGAGCGGGTAGAGATTCGGGTGCTTCGCAAACAGGGAATGAGCCTAAGAAAGGTGGCGAGGGAGATTGACCGATCTCCCTCGACGATATCCCGAGAGCTAAAGCGTAATGAACAGTTTTCAGGCACCCGAGTTATCTACCCTAAATACGCCCAAATGAAGGCAAATGGTAGGCGTAAAAGAAGCTACCGTAAGCCCCGATTGAAGAGCAAAAAGACACAGCGCTACGTTGAGGCAAAGCTCCGTGCAGGCTGGTCGCCCGAGACGATAGCGGGACGATTGGAGGCTGAGGGTAGGGATACCTCGGAACGAGTAAGTCATGAAGCCATCTACCAATGGGTATACAGTGTCAGATTGGACCTGCGAGATTTCCTCGTACGCCACCACAAACGGCGTAAGAGGCGAGGTCAAAGCAAGAAGCATAGCAAGTCTCATATCGCCAATAGAACGCCTATTTCAGAGCGTCCCGCCTCGGTAGAGAAAAGAATAATTCCCGGTCACTGGGAGTCTGATGCAATGCTTTCTTCTGGGACAATGGATGCTCTCCACGTCGTCATCGAAAGAACTAGCAGGAGAGTCTGTTTAACGCTTCTAGAAAACAACACTGCGCGGGCAACAAAAGAGGCGCTCACAAAGCGCCTTGGGAAGTTTCCAGCAGCTCTACGAAAAAGCATAACCTATGACAATGGCTCCGAAAACTCTGACCATATCGCGACTAACGACATACTAGGTACGAAGTCGTTCTTCTGCGCCCCGTTTCATTCCTGGGAAAAGGGCTCGGTTGAAAACATCATCGGGGTAATACGACGAACATTTCCAAAGGGTACAAATCTAAAAACCATCCCTGCCGGGGGCCTACCACTTCTAGAGGAGAGATTAAATAATCTTCCAAGGAAGTGTTTACAGTATCGTACTCCCATGGAAGTCTTCAAAGCTCAACGTGTTGCACTTCAATGTTGAACTCGGACTACGGACTTTTGGAAAACGCTATACTTGATAGGCAAGCGTTATTTTTGAGCAAGAGAGCGAGCTTTGTAATGTTCCCAATATTCATGGGCCAGTCGTATATCTTTGGTTTGGGAGGCCTTGTTTCCCCCACAAAGTAGGATAACTACTGAGTCGCCGTGGCGGGCAAAATAGACGCGGTACCCAGGGCCAAAATCTATCTTTAACTCAACCACCCCCGAACCTACTGCCCTGGTTTTTCCGAAGTTACCGAGACGTAGTTGACCAAGGCGGGCTTGAATCTTCTGTCGGGTACGAATGTCGCGCAAGCCGGCAAGCCAGTCCTTAACCGGAGATTCATCTTTAGCAGTTCGGTAATAAAGCAGGGACTGTTCTTTTCCTTCCACAAGAGGCAGGGTAGTTTATATACTACTACGCGTCAATCGTTACGCTGCTGCAAATTGAACTCGAATTCCCAACTTATCGAGCACAGTGGTAAGGCTCGATAGTCTTGGATTTCCTTTTTCTGATAGCATTGAGTATAGGCTTTCCCTGTTGAGACTTGTGGCTTTGGAGATAGAGCGAAGTCCCCCCTGCGCCTGCGCTACATCACGAACGGCAAGAAGAAATACAGCCTCCCCTTCTTCCAGGGCGGCGGTAAGGTAGCCAGCGGCGTACTCTGCATCTTTGAGTTGTTCGAGCAAGTCGGTCTTAAAGTCGATCTCGGCAGTTGGAGCTAAGGAGCGAGAAGATCGCTTGGTGGTTTTTTTAAGAGTTTTCGATGCCATGATATTTTAATCACTTAGACACTAGTAGTCTATAAGCTACTCGGGTTTAGTGAGTGTGTCAACAAGAATGAATTGGAAGCGTTCAGGGAGTGACAGGCTTGCGGGAATAGCTAGGGGGCGAACGGGCAACCCGCTCTTTCCATATCTCTTCTCGTCCATCACGCGACCGAAGCCCACGAACGACGCCCGACTGCGGCAGTTCGTGCTATTTAACTCCCTTTTCCTTCAGGAGAGATTTGATCCGTCGATCTCGCTTGAATGTGACCTCTGTTCCAATCTCTTCATGGCGAAAAATAGCCTCGATAGGGAAACGTACTGTTAGCTCTTTTAGCGCATCGTCAAAAGTCGATTTTAAGAAGAACAGCGTTGAACCTCGCAGCAAGAGGTTTTTTCGTAGCGCCTCGACGGCGTCAAGCCAGCAGGATCTATGAAGCTCTGAATATTCCGGCGCGTCCCAAACGTCGGGCTCGAAGACGGCAAGCGGCAGAACGTACCTCGAAGCCTTAACTGCGGCCGAAAGGGCAGGATTATCGTCGATCCGCGCATCGCGCTTAATCCACCAAACTGAAAGAGTGTACAGGTAGTTCTCGGAAGAACTATCCATCCCCAAGCTCCGAGATGAATTGAGGGAGTTGGCTCAGGTCTGACACTACTGATTCCTTCTTTCCATCATCCCCGACCGCTGTGACTAACCAACCCTGCTCTACATGTTGTACCGTAAGACAAGGCTTCCTTTCGGCCTGACAGGTGAGGTACCACGAGTTTAGTAGTGCAGGGCGAGTAACCCCGTTAACAAGGAGGTATCCTCTCGAGTTCGCTACCTCTAATTTTGTGATCTCATCTGCGCGAAGTCGGTGCGAGACACTTCGACTACCAACCCGATTAATAGAGGCCCGGCCGCGTATTAACCGCGCTACGTCATCTTTGGTGGCTTTCTCTTTCATCTCTTTCTTCCGACTGAATTCTGTAGCCTATCTACCTGGAAGCAAGGTCATCATTGGGTTTGATACTTCCTTAAAGTCTCTAACGGTATAAATTCGATCGCTTTGGCGTTAGTAGCTTGCAGGTCTACGGGAGGTGCGACCCCCGCTGCCTCAGCTTCTTTCCAGCGCAGGGCACAGAGACACCATTTATCTCCTGCCTTTAAACCAGGAAAGTTAAACTCAGGGCGCGGAGTTTCAAGATCGTTGCCACGAGATTTTGTGAAATCGAGAAATTCTTTCGAGACAGTTGCCGCGATCACATGCGTTCCAGTGTCACCTGGGCCCTTTCGACAGTATCCGTCCCGGTAAAAGCCCGTTAGCGGCTGGCTACAACACAACTGAAGGGGTGCGCCGAGTACATTCAACTGAACCTGTTCTGCCACGATGCTCCTGAATAGAAAAAAGAGAAGAAGTAACGCCATAAAACTAGATGCCTCTTACCAAACCCAACGGCTTTTATGGCCTTCGCGGTCGCAGCGTGAGGAGTACTGCGCGATGACGAAAGCAGTATCGGCACAGTTTAAGTGTATCAGAGAGGGTTCCTTAGAGGCATTCTTACCTTCACCTGATTGCGGCCAAGGCGCGAGGTGAAGGGACTTCTTTTAGAGTTGTAGACTATACATTATAGGTCCATCGCACCGGAACCCGAGTGGACAGAAGTCAGCGGGTCAGCTCTAATTTGCCACGATGATCGATGAAGAGCCCGCTACCAGCCCTCCTTCCCGATACCTTTTCAGATACACCGACAACAACGAAACCGTACTAGGCGTCATCCCCGGAATCCGCATTACCTGCCCCAGCGAGTGGGGTCTATGTTTCTTCAACTTCTCACGAGCTTCGATCCGCAAAGTCTTTATCTCATCATACGGAAAATCCAATGGGATAAGATCGTTCTCTATTTTCTTGAGCCGCTGAACATCTTCTTCCTGGCGTGCTAGATAACCGCTGTATTTAAACTCGATCTCAAGTGCCGCCTGTAGCTCGCTTTCAAGCTCCTCGTCATAAGGGAAGTGCTCGAGGATATCGACAAGGGTAAGCTCAGGCCGTCGCAGCAGTTGACCTACGACGATACTATCCTTCAACAACGCTGATTTCTTTGTTGCAAGCCACGCGTTCGTTTCCATCGTCGGCTTGATACGGCTCTTTGAGAGCCACTGCGAAGCTCTATCCAGTCGGCCCTGCCTTGCTTCAAACCGTTGCTGTTGCTGCGGTGTTAGCAGCCCAATCTCTGCCGCAAGCGGGCACATGCGGTGTGTCGCATTGTCCTCACGTAAAATTAATCGGTACTCCGCGCGCGAAGTGAACATGCGATACGGCTCATCTACCCCTGTAGTTGTGAGGTCGTCCGTCATTACTCCGATGTATCCCTGTCCTCGCGTAATTATTAAAAATTCGCGCTCCAAAATACTGAGTGCCGCGTTAGCACCCGCTATAATTCCTTGTGCAGCTGCCTCTTCGTAGCCGCTTGTGCCGTTAATCTGTCCCGCGAAGAAAAGATTCTTCACCAACTTAGTTTCGTACGTTGGCTTTAGCTCGCGGGGATCAACAAAGTCGTACTCAACGGCATACCCAGAGGCAAGGATCTCTACATTCTCAAGTCCTTTGATTCGTCGGACGAACAGCTCCTGAACATCTCTCGGAAGGCTCGTCGATATTCCATTAGGATAAACGATATCGGAATCGAAGCCTTCTGGTTCAAGGAAGATCGTGTGACTCGTTTTATCAGCAAATCGAAAAACTTTATCCTCTATCGACGGACAGTACCGAGGCCCGCCAGATTTTATCTGTCCGTTAAACATGGGGCTTCGCTCTTTATTTGCACGGATAAGGTCATGGATCTCTTCGTTCGTTGCGGTTGCCCAGCAAGAAATCTGCGGGCGAGTGATCGCCGATGTCATGAAGGAGAATGGTTGCGGCGGAACATCGCCAGGCTGTTCAACGAGTTGAGAAAAATCAATGCTTGATCGCCTTAGCCTCGGAGGAGTTCCAGTCTTTAACCTCCCGAGAGGAAAGCCTAACAACTTTAAGGAATCACTCATGCTGTTAGAAGCTGCGTCCCCTTGCCTACCTCCTGATGTCTTACTTTCGCCGGTATGCATCAAACCGCGCAGAAATGTTCCTGTGGTCAAAACTACCGCGTCCGCAGTAATGACGGAGCCGTCTAGCAATTCTACGCCTGTCGTTACGTCTGCCTGTGTTAAAATCTTTGCTGCTTCGCCTTCTACGATTGTTAGGAGCGGCAGCCCAGCAAGAAAGTTTTGTATCCAACTCTTGTAAAGGTCTCTATCCGCCTGCGCACGTGACGCCCTTACGGCCGCGCCCTTACTTGAATTGAGGGTGCGAAATTGAATACCGGTTGCATCAATCGCAGACCCCATCAGACCACCAAGAGCATCGACTTCCTTAACCAGATGCCCCTTTCCAACGCCGCCTATCGCGGGGTTGCACGACATCTGCCCAATTCCCTCGCGGCGTAGCGAAATCAATGTGGTCGGAATGCCGAGGCGCACTGCTGCATACGCCGCTTCAACGCCAGCGTGTCCACCGCCGACAACAACGACTTTTCCCATCTTAGCTGTAGCCATAGCGATGTCTCTATTTACGTCAGAAAGGTCAGTTAGTAATTCACGGCCCAGACGAACATGCTGTTTTAAGTTCGAAATAAGCGGAAATGCAAAGCAATTAAACACTATAGGCTGGGCATTCTACGGCAGTTTTGCCTTCTTCTCAACAAAGGAGGCAACATACGGGGTGCTCGTAGCCATACCAGGTTAGACTTTGAGACAAAAATCACAAATACACGCGCATGATGAAACTGTGGGTACATAACGACAAAGACGGTGGCGGAGGCACCTCTCGGATGCCCCACGCACAGCGCAAACACGTTGAGCGACCAACGCGCGGGAGATTGTGCGCTGACGACAGCGGTGAGACCGCGGAGCAGCAGCCATACTCACCCGCTTTATCGCACGTCGGATTGAGTGATAGTCCCGTCGCACTGTTTTGTACGGGAGCGCTCTCGGCATTATTTGCGTCGGTGTTGCTGTCTTACACCTCTATCTTCTCAACTACTTCCCATCCTGCGTGGGTTTTAGAGCTGTCATCTGAGAATTCGAGCGAGGCAGATTGGGAGCGTCAGTTCCACCAATCTCCCGCACGAAAGGCGTTCCTCTTCGGAATGCTTTCCGATGAGGCTTTTGTTCGCAAATCTCAGATCCGTTTCATCTCTTCTTTGATCCAGTCTCAGCTAGAGGACCACCCAGGCCCAGAAGATTTAGCGCACTTGATTGTCTCGGAAAGCATCTCCGCAGATTATGACCCGCTCTTTGTGGCCGCGGTGATTCGCTCAGAAAGTATGTTCAGTAGGAGCGCAATATCTGTCGTTGGTGCTAGAGGCTTAATGCAGATTATGCCAGCAACGGGGCGATTTCTTTGTGAACGCGAGAACATAGAGCTCGGGCCGAGAGGTCTTCATGATCCCCGTATAAATGTAAAGCTTGGAATCGCCTACTTGAAGTACCTTGAGAACAAGTTCAAAGGAAATCGGGCGCGAGCCTTGATAGCCTACAATTGGGGACCAGCAAATCTCGGGAACGCACTAAAGCGAAACGCCGCTCCGCCATCTTCCACGTTAAAGTATGCACAAAAAATTCTTTCTACCCACGCAAAATGGCAGAATCAGTATCTACAGCTCGCCTCTAATGGTGGACGCGTAATTGGCTAGCGTTAGACAACTCGATACACCCCACGATCTCGTTTAAGAAAACCTTCCGAGAGCAATTGGCCTACAACCTGCTTAATTTTCTCGGTATCGAATGGTAGATTCTTCCTCATCGCCGTTAGGCGGGTACCGTTGGAATTGACGATAAATTTCAGGACAGCGGCCCTTATTTGGCGAACGGAGCCCTCGAACGTACTCTGCTTTTTGTAGTGCGCGCTCTGTAAGTGAATACCTCTTACACGGTGCTTGAGAACTGCTCCAAAGTCCATAAGACCGTAATACCAGCTGCGCGGATTAGAACGGCAACAGGTTCGCTCTATAAGAGTGAGCAGTTCTGAATCTGAGACTCTCTCACGACCGGCAAAAAAGCAGTGAAGGTACACAGCGCGAATATTCGTTTCAATCATCGGAACGACCTCACCAAAGGCAAAAGCAGAGATAGCCGCTGCTGTGTAGTTCCCCACGCCAGGCAAAGACTTCAAAGCGTCTAGCGTCCCGGGCGTTCGTCCTCCGTGACATTCGACTACTACGCTCGCAGCCCTGTGAAGGTTTCGCGCTCTCCGGTAGTAACCCAGCCCCTCCCATGCCTGAAGTACCTCGGTTAAGCTCGCTTCTGCCAAGAAACTCCAGCTGGGGAATAGAGTTAGAAATTCTTCGTATTTCGATACGACTCTCTCCGTTTGAGTTTGCTGAAGCATCACTTCACTTACAAAGATCTTGTAAGAGTCTTTCGTCTTTCTCCAAGGGAACATACGCCCGTGCAAAGAGTAAAATTCTCGGATAAGTCGTTGGAACTTCTGCTCACTAAGCCTGCGTGCCCCGGCGCGCACAGTGAGCTTTTCTAAGAATGTGTCTTTTTCCATCTGAAGAGGTCACCTTGAAACGAGATCGAACCATAACAGGGTAACGATTAGCTACTCAAACGGTAAGGTTATGTTTTCACAACTGTTGTCCCGCGCCTCCTATACTTCAATCGTTTTAGCCTCGCTCTTGTGCCTCTCGTCGTGCACAAAGTCTGGCACTAGCGACTCAAAATCGTCTGGAGGATCCTCATCTGGAGGCAGTTCGGATAAGACAGCGACCACTGCCTGTGGAGTTGTATCTAGCGGAAAACTACAAAATCCTATCAGTCTTTCAGATGGCCAGCTTGTCAACGTGGTTGATGTTCTCAGCAACAACCTAGTAGCTGTCACCCCTAGCAAAGGCGGCTCTCGAATACTCGTGAAACTACAGGGTGTCGCCAGCGCTTCGTCAAATGCAGACGACCAAGCAAGCATCTCGACGATTAAGCGTTTAAGCGCTGATGGTGTCTACTTCTTTAAAGCAACCGCCGATTGTGAGTCAACAGTGAGCGGCGGTGGAACTGGGACGATCGGCTCTTTGGTTACCAAAGGTGGTCAAAGTATCGCAGAGGAATTGATCAAAGGCGGGTCCTCCCCGGTTGATAGTAATGACGCCTGCCGTGGCGACCTTCTTGGCTCCTGTTTTAAGGCCCTCGATGATTCTAATGACGATAATCAAACCTCGAGTAATGTTGGTTGTGGATTCCTATGGAAGCCCGAATCGGATAAAGATGGAAAACTTGCGGTGCTTGTTGACGAATGTTCTGTTCGAGTTTTTGTGAATGGGCAAGAGCTTGAACAGGCTGGGGCTGGTAACGCTCGCTGTACTACCGTACGGGGCGACAAGCCTGGATGTGCCTATGGGCAGGCAACAGTCGAGATTTTCGATGCCTTTACTTCGCTGCCGTACGTCTTTAAGAATGGGAAAACTAAGTTGACTCTTAATGGCTGTGCGCGATTTGAGTTGCCCTGCACGTAATTCGCTGATGGCAACGGGAGGCCGCCTTCTCAAGAAGACGGCGGCCTGGTCAATGACGATCGTCACTGTTGCCCTTAGTACCGAGTACCATGTAATGAACACCGAGTGTCTTTACTGAGCTCCCTACTACTGTACGAAGACGACGATCTTTTCATCGTCAACAAACCGGCTCAACTGCATTCGGTCCAGTCAGGATTAGACGGAGGCCACTCAGTCGCGGATTTGTTACTTCAATCGCGTCCTCACCTTTCAGAGGTAGCCCCAAAAAAAGGAGATGCCGGGCTCATCCAGCGGTTGGATTTCAGTACAAGCGGTCTTCTGCTGGGCGCCAAATCACGTGACGCCTGGATTGCGCTCCACGATCAGCTCCTGAGTGGTGGCCTTTCTAAAAGCTATGTCGCTTTAGTGCACGGGAATCCCGCCGCGACTTCGGAGGTAACGACTTTCATCGGCTCACCGTATCGACATCCCAAGAAGATGCGTATTTATGAGAGCGTTCCTCCGAAAGGGCACCGTGCGCTCAGCGGAACAACAAAGTTCCGCGTTCTTGAATCGATTGGCGATTCTTTCGCCTTGGTTCAGGCTACGGCGTCACCAGCCCGGAGGCACCAAATAAGAATTCACGGCGCCCACCTCAATCACACTCTTGTAGGAGATGCGTTGTACGGTTCACCAGCAGATTTTCGCTCGCTGCTTGGCATCGACCGAGATTTTTTTTTACATGCGTCGGAAATAGAATTTCGCCATCCCGGCACTACCGCTACGATTAGGATGACTAGTCCGTATGAAGAGACCGCCCAGCTTTTTCGATCGCGACTGTCCGCACATTAGAGCGACACCAAAAAGCGCGGTCTTTCGGTGTACCGTTTGCGGCCAGGGGAATGGCAAGAAAAGTTCCACCAGGCTCATGTATTACGTCCATTGAGAGTAACCCTAATTCAGTCACGGAAAAAGTTACTCGCTCCGTGTGGAACGTTCCGGATGCCTCAAATGGTTGATGGCTCGGATCGATGGATAGGAGTTTTGTTGATGCATCGAGGGTAAGCGCATCAAACTCACGCTCAACAAAGCCTATATCGACACCGTCGCTCTGAAACTGCTCGGTGCAGAGAAGCCATTGATGGAAAGGTATGCTTGTAGGGAGCTGAGACACCGAATAATCTCGAAAGAACCGATACGATCGACTCAACGCCTCGGCCCGAGATGCTCCGTGCACGATCACTTTACTCAGCAGGGAATCGTAGTAGGGCGGTACCGTATCGCCCTCCGAATACCCGAAATCTTCGCGCACGAACTCCGAGGGGTTTCGGCACCAAGAACCTATCAGGCCGGTCGCTGGTCGAAAATTCTCTGCAACATCCTCTGCATTAATTCGAAATTCAATTGCGTGCCCACTAAATTTCACTTGATCCTGCGTATAGGGTAACTGTTCGCCCATCGCGACCTTCAACTGAAGCTGCACGAGATCAACGCCGGTGATTGCTTCAGTGACCGGATGTTCGACCTGGATACGGGTGTTGATCTCGAGGAAGTAGAACTCGTCTTCCTTTACAAGAAATTCAGCTGTGCCGGCATTGTAGTAACCAACGCTCTTAGCTGCGCTTACCGCTGCCCTGTGAATTTTCTCTCGAGTAGCCTCTGACAAAAATGGAGCCGGTGCTTCCTCAACTAACTTTTGGTGGCGCCTCTGCGCAGAACAATCTCGGGTTCCGAAGTGGATAACATTTCCGTGTTTATCTCCAAACAGCTGAACTTCGACGTGCCTTGGCTGCTCGATGAATTTCTCGAAGTAGACCTCGGCACTGCCGAAGTTTTTAAGGGCTTCCGCCCGTGCTCGTACAAGTGCGTCAGCAAGTTCACTTTGGGCACGAACGATTCGCATGCCACGCCCACCACCTCCGGCAGCCGCTTTGATAATTATCGGATACCCTACTTTTTCTGCAGCGAGAGCGAGCTCGGCGTCGTCTTTTACCCCGTCACTTCCCGGCGTGACTGGAACCCCAACCGCTGTTACCACCTTGCGGGCACTCGGCTTGCTCCCTAATGCTCGAATGCTTTCCGGTGATGGCCCAACAAATATCAGACCATCGTCCCGCACTCGACTGGCGAAATCACCGTTCTCAGATAAAAAGCCGTATCCAGGATGGATTGCATTACATCCGCTTTCGTGTGCCGCCTTAATTACCTTATCCATATCAAGGTAGGATTCTCGTGCTGACGAGCCACCAATAAACACGCACTCTGCGCTCTCCCTTGCGGTAAGCGATCCTCTATCTGGGTCTGAGACTATCAATACTGAGGGAATCTGAAGCCCACTACTCGCCTTTTGGATCCGCCGGGCAATCTCTCCGCGATTTGCTATAAGTAGTTTTTTAATCTTAGAATCGAAAGCGCATTTTGTAGCTGACATACGGGTGCGGCGTTATTTAGTAAGTGGTAGAAAACTATGACAAACCTTACCTCACAAGTACCCAACCACCACAAGGTAATTGTTTTAGGATCCGGCCCAGCAGGATTAACGGCGGCGATTTACGCCGCCCGAGCAAGTCTCAGCCCCGTGCTCATTCACGGGCCGCTTGCGGGTGGCCAACTAACGACGACTACTGATGTAGAAAACTTCCCTGGATTTGCAGAAGGCATCATGGGCCCCGATCTGATGCAAACAATGGAGAAGCAGGCTGCGCGTTTCGGAACAACAATTGTTGTCGATTCAATTGTAGAAGCCGATCTTTCATCTCGCCCTTTTCGGCTCAAGGGCCAGAGCAACTCTTTTACGTGCGACTCTCTGATTGTTGCGACTGGCGCAGCACCGAAGTACCTCGGCATTCCCAATGAGAGAGAGCTACTTGGTTATGGCGTTTCAACATGCGCAACGTGCGACGGGGCCTTTTTCCGTAACAAGGTAATGGCCGTTGTTGGTGGTGGTGACTCTGCTTGTGAAGAGGCGTCTTTCCTCACTCGATTTGCCAGTAAACTGTATCTGATCCATCGCCGTGATTCTTTGCGAGCATCAAAAATCATGCAAGATAGGGTGTTCAATAATCCTAAGATCGAGGTCCTATGGAATAAGGCTCCAATTGGTGTAGAGGGTACAAAGAAAGATGGCGTAACAGCTATTCAGCTTGAGGATACCGTTACTAAGGCTGTTTCGACCCTTGCGGCAGATGCACTATTTGTAGCCGTTGGTCACACACCAAACTCACAGATCTTCAAGAATCAGTTGAAAATGGACGATAACGGTTATCTTCTTCACGAGCCAAACTCGATGAAAACCTCCATAGAAGGGGTGTTTGTTTGCGGCGATGTTCAAGACCACGTGTTTCGCCAAGCCATAACGGCGGCGGGTACTGGCTGTATGGCAGCTATCGAAGCGGAGAGGTGGCTAGAAGTCCAGCATTCCTAGCCTGGATCGAAGGTTTCCGGACACCCTCCCGAGTAAGACCAATAAAAAAGCGGTGGGGCCTTGTTTGGCCTCACCGCTTTTTGCTTACTCGATGAAAGTGCTCCCTAAGGAGCATCTTTCCCTCAGCAGACTAGAGAGCTCTTAGAGCTACTACGAATGCCAAAATAACGAGCGACTCGATCAGAGCCATACCGATAAGCATTGGCGCGAGAAGCTTTCCGCCGGCCGATGGATTGCGCCCAAAAGACTCAAGCATTGAACCTACTGCCCTACCTTGACCGAGAGCGCCGCCGATAACTGCAAGTCCGATAGCCAACCCTGCGCCAATCGGTGCTAAAGGTGATGTCGATCCAGTGTGCTCTTGAGCCACTGCTGCAC
>JAYVGZ010000590.1:0-2487 GCA_043771805.1 Pseudomonadota bacterium | reverse complement strand
TCAGGGCCACCGGTAGCTGTACAATGTTTCCCTGGCAAGACATGGGTCGTGTTCATCAGACATCCTCCGCGCTAGTACTGAGTATATTTGCATTCAAATCGCTATGCTACTGGGGAAGTGCATTGCGGAATCAGGCTAGTAAATAAGTGCCTGTCTCAGAACCATCAAGTATGTCTCTCAAGAGCCACCAACCGCCTTAGCATCCTTTAGCAACTTTGCAATCAACCCAGTCCAACCAGTTTGATGCGATGCACCCAATCCTCTACCGGTATCACCGTGGAAGTACTCAAAGAACAACAGATAGTCTTTGAAGTGTGGATCCGTTTGCGATTTTTCATCTGTTCCAAATACAGGTCGCTTGCCATCAGTATCTCGCTCAAAAATTCGACACAACCTGCGAGTCAGTTCGTCGGCGATCTCTCGCAGCGTCATCATGACACCAGATCCTGTCGGACACTCGACCTTAAAGTCATCTCCGTAGTAATAGTGAAATTTCTGGAGTGACTCGATCAGAAGGAAGTTTACAGGAAACCAGATCGGCCCACGCCAATTTGAGTTGCCACCGAACATGTAGCTGTCTGACTCACCAGGGGTGTACTTCACCGAGAAAGAGTCTTGGTCTGTCTTGTAGACATACGGGTGATTGAGGTGAAATTTTGAAAGGGCTCTGATTCCATAGGGCGAAAGGAACTCGTTTTCGTCGAGCATTCGCCGCAGAAGCCGCTTCATACGGTGACCTCGAAGAAGGGAGAGTAGGCGGCGCTCACCCAACCCTGGCATCTGCCAGCGTGAAACGAGGTCTGCAAGTTCGGGTCGATGTGAGAACAGCCATTCAAGGCGCCGCTTAAACTCTGGTGTTTTGCTTAATAACTCTGGGTCTAGAACCTCAATTGCAAAGAGGGGAATGAGACCCACAAGCGATCGCACTCGAAGAGGGATCGATTTTTCGCCGGGAAGGTGGAGCACATCGTAGTAGAACTCGTCCTCTGCGTCCCACAAACGAACACCACCCGACATGTTCATCATTGCTTCGGCGATGTGCAGGAAGTGCTCGAAAAACTTACTCGCCATATCCTGATACACAGGGTTCTTGATGGAAAGTTCCAGAGCAATGCGCATAAGATTGAGCGCATACATCGCCATCCATGCAGTGGCATCAGATTGCTCGATGGTGCCTCCGGTTGGTAATGAGGTGTTGCGATCAAAGACGCCGATATTATCGAGCCCTAGAAAGCCACCTTGGAAGATGTTGTTCCCTTCGGCATCCTTACGATTCACCCACCAGGTGAAATTGAGTGAAAGCTTGTGGAAGATCCTTTCTAAAAAATCGAAGTCACCTTCACCGCCGGTAGCTTTCTTCTCCATTTTGTAGACACGCCATGCAGCCCACGCGTGCACAGGAGGATTCACATCACCGAACGACCATTCATACGCCGGAAGCTGTCCGTTCGGGTGGGTGTACCACTCTCTCGTAAGAAGGATCAGCTGGTCTTTTGCGAACTGTGCATCCACCATAGCGAGAGGAATGCAGTGAAAGGCTAAATCCCACGCCGCAAACCACGGGTACTCCCACTTATCTGGCATCGAGATCACATCATTGCAGTACATGTGGAGCCACTGCACATTTCGACGGTTCGCTCGAGCACACGGCGGAGGGGGATACGCCGGGTCTCCAGAGAGCCAGCGCCGCAAATCAAAGTGGTAGTACTGCTTCGACCACAACATCCCGGCGAATGATTGGCGTTGGATTCGTTTATGATCTTCGTCGTGAAGATCATGTTGTAGCGCCCCGTAGAACTGGTCTGCTTCAGCTATTCGGTCGATAAAGAGAGATCCAAAATCAACGAAAGGGTTCGGCGTTACATGATCGTTCGAGCAAAGCCTTAGTTCAATGGTAAAGCTACTCCCCGCTGCGGCGGTTCGCGTGATTGGGGCACACACCTTGGTGCCGCGCTTCTCTGGGTTTACTGCATCTTTGTTGCCATCAAGAATGTACTCGTGGAATGCATCCTTAAAGAAACCCTTAACGTCTTTTTGACCGTACAGCTTAGCGACATTCGTGTCGTTGTCGCAGAAAAGGAACTCTAAGTCGTAGTTAGTTGACAGCAGGTAGCTGCCGATTTCAGGGTCTGTGCTTGAGGCTTGAACGGCCCGTGGTGAATGCATCTGAATTACCGGACGAACTTCAGGTGTTACTTCCCAAGACCACCAGTTGCTGAACCAAAGTTGGGGTACAACCCACAAGGTCTCTTCTTTGTGCGAGCGGTTGTGGCAGGTAACCTTTATGAGAACATCGCGGGGCGTAGCCTTCGCATACTCGATGAAAACATCCCAGTAGGCGTTGTTTTCAAAGATCCCAGTATCTGCCAATTCGAACTCGAGATCGGTTTTTGACCGAGAGCGATTCTCAGCGTAGAGGCGTTCATAGGGAAAGGCGCTTTGCGGGTATTTGTACACCATCTTCATGTAGGAATGAGAGGGTGTGCT
>JAYVGZ010000589.1:0-5845 GCA_043771805.1 Pseudomonadota bacterium | reverse complement strand
ACTTCTTCTATCAGCGGTATGATCGTTCTAAGGATATGGCTAGAGCGGAATACATCTCGACAGCGCAAGCGCACCTCGCGGTCTGGCTGTCGCAAGGATTTGGCGGCCACCTCAAACGCGACTGGCACAACTGTCTCGAACTTTAGAATATCTGCGATGTCGTAGACAAACGACTGCGCCTTACCCGTATGAAGAAAGCCCACCGCGGGTGCATAACCTGCGGCAAGAATTGCGGCCTCGGTTATCCCATAGAGGCATGCTGTTGCAGAGGAGATGCACCGATTAATGACATCACCATTCTCCCATTTCGTGTGATCGTAGTTTCGTCCTCGCCATTGCACGCCATATTTCTGTGCCATTAATTTGTAGGTCATCTTGACGCGCCCTGCCTCAATGCCTCTCAGTTGATTAACGCTTCTGCGCTCTGGCGCCGGCTCTTTGAACCGTAACTCATACATGCGGCGCACAACTTTCAACCGCAGATCATCATCTAAGGCAAGTTTGGCCTGATAGAGCAGCCTATCCGCCCTTGCTCCACCTGGTTGGCCACTTGCATACAGGCGCACACCTGCCTCACCTACCCAGATCAGAAGGCAACCTACTCGCGCCGCCAACGTGCAAGCAGCATGGGAAACACGGGTAACCCGGTTCAAGCATTAGGCACGCCACGCCTCCCACTGGGATGTGAGTTCGAATACCATTCTTGTCGACGAGTACGAAGGCACCATCAAGTACATCAATCTCTCCGTATTGCAGAAAAATCATGGAGATACGTTCTTTGATTGCTATCGGTTTAGGCGGCGCAAGCATGGCTTCGCACCCGTCGTAACAAGAGAAGCCCACAACCAAACGCCTTGCCTGATCCGATACCAGCCCGCAATGCCGTCTGCAAAAGCTCTGGCCTCGTGACCTGTAGTAGCCCGCCGACTTCGCAAATAGTTAGCGCAATAGTATGACCACGTTTTCTGAATTTCTCGGGGGAATATGAGCTCACGAAAGTGGAGTTCGGCAAGAAAGTACACCCCAACATTTCCTGGCGGGCAGTGAGCCACTTCGTAATGAGTGTGTCGATTGTGCCCCCGGCTGTTGATGTTTTTTTTGCATGCATCATCACATCATGACGTTTGCCATCCAGTTTACTGCGTAGAATTGGATTTATACGAACTGTAAATTCAAATGTATCACCCTCGCGAAGAATAGGTTCATAGTGCTTTGACGTTATAATAACGCCCCCTGGCACATCGACTGGCGCACGCTCAGAGAGAACCAAAAGGCTCAATCCAGATTCTTTTCCCTCGTTCCTAAAGAGAAAATCTCTTTTTCTTTCCGGCCCATCGGAAAACATCTTCCATAGCAATTGGTGGACTGCGTAAGCCTCACTACCCTGCGAACCGCTTCTAAACAGGGCCTGCGGTGACACTCGAATTCGACTTAGCAACATGCAACACCCCTAAGATTGAACGGCAACTGTTCCAAGAAACTCTCGACGAGTTTGAAATTGCCATCGCTCGCGATTTTCGATCTCATCTCGCCTAATGAACTCCTTTGAAATAGTGCAGATTGATGGGTCCCCTTCCCATAGAAAATCAACCTGACTACCCACTTTCGGCAAAACGGGCCGCTGCAGCTCTGCGGGCGGCGTTAGAAAATCTCGGTACCGCGCTAAATCAAATTCGTCGACAGCCTGGCGCATATTTGCCGCCTCCACTATCTGTGGCGCCAGCGGCAACCCGAAGGTGCACGATTTACGACCTAGCGAAAGCGCAAAGGATGGTTCCGCAAGAGCCTGTGATAAAGTCGATAGGTCCACTTTACCCCCTGGTTCGAAAATAGGCCGTCCGCACCTATCAAGCGCCTCACAACATAATTCTTGGTTACGGCTACCAAGAGCCAAGAGATAAGCGGCGTCCTGACTATAGTCTCTGGTCGACAGGATCGTGTGTAAAGTCGCGCCATCCTTTGGGAGCGTAATCAACTCATCACGCCGACTGCGTGGCGTATCCCCTCTCCGGAGTTCAGGCACCTGCGAAGTGTGGTAATCGACAAGACGAGTACCCCTTGAGTCGACCCGAATGCCGAGCTGTATCGAGGAGCTAAGTCCACGAAATACAGCCTCATTAGCGCGCTGCCGTCGCATTCCAAGAGCTGCACTTATCATCCCAATGACCGCAGACTTCGTGGGAGCAAATTGACTTCCACGCGACTCACCAACCGCGATACCGCCCCAACTTTGAAGAGGCCCCCAGCAATACATCAAGAGATATTTAGCCATTTACCGCCTCGCTCGTGAAGCGTAGGACTTCCTCAAGAGTCCCTTTTTCCGCTAATACATTCATGACAGCAGAAGACGACGCGCACGGCCCAAAGGCACGATCCATCTTAGCGCGAGTGTCATCAAGTCTGGCTACGGCGTTATCCAACATACCGGACGAACCACCGCTCTCGCTATAGTCGGTGACCGGTGCAAGAAACGCCACAGAAAGTGACCGAGGTTGCCTGCTACCGCGCTCAGCCAGCAAATACGAGCAGTATGCGCGCGAGGCAAACGAATTCTGCTTCCCTGTGGGTGATACTGTTGCAAGAGATTCCACAAGTGCATGTAGCGTAGCGCGGGCCAGCGGTTTATCGCCCTTGAGATTCTCGATCAACAAGTCCTCATCAACACAAACGTATCCATAGAAGAGCCCCGAACTAAATTCGGTTACTCCCATGTGCCCCGCCCCTTCACCCGTGTTGAGGTCATCAACAGCGGTGAAGAAATCGTCTTCTATACTCACGCGCTGAACGGAAAAAGCATGCGCAACTTGGGCCGCAGCTTCAATTGTGTAGTCTTCCTTTGTGTCTTTGGAAGCTAACATACGACCAAAAAGGGCAACATCGGCGGCGCCACCCTCACTCTTGAGTGATGCGGTAATATCTTCACCTGAGATAACTTCGCCCTGTATCGTCCTCTCAAGCAATCCGTCAATTACCTTGAGCTCGCGAGGGGAGAAATGAAATAATTGTTCGGACCTAAGGCCGTTCTGCGGTTTGTCTCTTTCATCTTTTTGGAGCTTACCGAAGTGACCAGCTATCTGCTGAGCGACCTCCTTACTTCGCTTCTCTGCTACGCCCCCTTTTACGAGACGATCAAAAAGCTGAATCCCAATCTCTTTAGTGCGAGTTCCAACATTTCCTTCGAGATGCTCGCTAAAGACTGCAGACGTGCGCCAAGCGCGCTTCAGGCTTTGTGATGAAACACGCAAACGAGTCGTCCCGCCTACAATGGCAGTCTTGGGGCGGCCGAGGTCATCACGGTTCAGATTCGAAGGCGGGTAAGCGGTCAAAAAATGAAGCTGCAAGAAGGTAGTCATAGTAAATCTCCGTCTAAAAATAAATTCATCATTCACGGGCTAATAGTTCGAGTAGAAGTCAAAGCCGAGTCCGCGTCGTGCCCGATCATTCCACCAATACAGTTTCTCTGCCAAATCACTTACGTTGAGTTCGCCTTTTACCAAGCGCACCAACCGAATCATTGCTGAGAATAGTTCCTCGCGATCAGTTGAGATCGCCAGAATTCGTCGAAAGCGAAGCTCGCCGGCAGGACCATCTGAGAATACCTGAGCGCAGCGCTCACCCAATGTGGCGCTATCGTTATGCGAAGTTACATGGGCAATTACGCCAGCGACCACAGCCAACCTGAGAGGATTAACCACAAGGGACGAATTTTTCGCCGCGCGCAACAGATCGTAAAATATTGGTTGAAGCATAACCTCTGACGGCGTAGCTGCACGGCGGAGAGCGCTGCGACCCGCGCGATCTCCGTCGAGACGTGCCCACCATTGCACTACAACATCACCGAGGGTAACTTTCTCTTCTCTCTCAATCACGCCCATTTTTTTCTCCTGTTCTTCAGACAAGCCTGTCCTTTTTCTTCTTTTTTGGTTCGGGAAGCGGCAACCCGAGCTTTTCACGTAATTTTCTCGCCTTTGGGCCGAGCGCCATTCTAAGACGACTCTCAGCGACAAAGGCGCGCTTCATATCCATACTGCTCAGATCGCCAGAGAAGATCATCAACGAGAAAATATCGAAGGCCGTGCGCCGCAGCGTCTCGAGCCAGCTCTCCAAAGCAGTCGTGCGATCAAAAGTTTTACTCTCAAGCTGCGCGCGGCATACGCGAAGCATCTCGAAAAATGGCGATTCGGTTTTTTCCCATAACTGAACTTTTGGATAGTTGAGGTCTCCACGTACTTCCGTTCTCTCGGAAAATTGAGCTGACTTGACGCAGGAGTAGAGCATCTTTGCGCTCTCATCCGTCGCAATGACCAAACTCCTGATGATTTCATCATAGGTCGTGGCATGCTCTGGGCTAATGCGAAGAAATGGCATTTCAGCTTGATGCCACTGCACCGCCTTCATATTGTCCATTTGGTAGCCAAATATTGAAAAACGGCACTGACTATTCTCACCAAAGAGATCGCGCGCTTTAGCGACAGCGACATTTAACGAAAGACAATTTTGACCTTCACTCGCTACAAATCCTGCCCATTCTCTATAACCTGCACCCGAATCATAAAAATGAACCGGTCGTGATAGCCCTTCTTTATCGAGGAAGTGCGGCGATAGTGGATGGCGCCACGGCGGGCTTTGATAGTTAGCACCATAGGCTTTCATTACATAAGAGGCGGCTAGTGTGGTAGCCGAAGAAGCGCACAAGCTGCAGCAAGACCCGTCGAGGTTCTCTACATAGTTGAGACGTATCCTACGCGGTGCGGCCCAGAAGACAGCTAGTGGTGAAACGTCATCTAGTGTTACGATTTGGTCGTCAGAGCTAACGCGCGTCTCTCCTAACCACGGAAATACGTGGTCTGTGCACGCCGGGATCTGTTGCCACTTACCCAGAACGAAATGAGATCGGGGAACTACATTCGACCAAATCGTCCCGAACAGAGTATCCTCTACAATTAAAGTTGTTAGTGGCCCTCCTCCGCGCAACGATGTTCTGTGACCTTGCCCGCCCGATGGCGCATTTAACTGCAATGAGAACAGGGCAACAGTCGCACAAACGGGGCAGAGATTAAAACTTGCACTTCGATGGACGAAATGGTCCTTGTTTTGCTTCTCCCCCTGCTCGCCTGGCTGATCAATCAGTAGACGATTAATCGGCATCTCTGCGCCTTCTAGTGCTGGGTCAAAGTCTTGCATGAAACAGGGCCCGTCAACTCGATCAAGCACGAATGCTTCCCGGAAAGGCGCGAATGCCGCTGTCAACGCGTCTCGCGTAAAGCGAGAAGTAACTTTGCGGGCCCAATCACCCTCGGTCTCGGGCGGGCAGCATGTTTGAAAAAGGCCGATCAGAAGCTGTAATATCGAGCCGTTAAAATCGGGGCGAGGGAACGCCAGAGCAACAGGTTCATCGTCGCTACGCTCTGCGATTTGATACGGCGATATCCGAGAAATTTTACCAGAGGTATGCCGAACCGGTATCCACTGTATGTCGAGCAAGTTAGTAGCCAATCTAAACCCCGTCGTAAGTTCTGAACCCAAAGACCGAATCGTAGGTTGCACGCCGCAGTCTGCCACGCGCAATGCTTAGGTGAGCCTCCCACAGACCAGGCTTGCCACTTTCAACCATGACCAATACTTCATTCCATTTGAGAAAAACACTCTCTTTTGCGGCTTCTAATGCGACCTGCGCTGGCGTCGGCAGATTGACCTGCCCGGTGCCAAGTTTGCTCCGCCGCAACGAAAGAGAGCTCCGAATCCAATTCGCCTTCGATGTCTCGCCGGTAGGGGATAATAGCGGGCAGAGCGTTTGGCCATTTAAGCGCGCAAGTACCATGGTTACGGAAGGATCGCCCACGCG
>JAYVGZ010000588.1:0-2350 GCA_043771805.1 Pseudomonadota bacterium | reverse complement strand
GGCATCTCCAGCCGATATTCCGAACAGCGCCACACCCTCTCTCTGGAAGACTTCTAACGCATCCGAGATCTCCTTCGCTTCAATCGTACATCCCGGGGTGTCGTCTTTCGGATAAAAGAAGACAACCTTGAAGTCCGCCTTCGTTTTGGAGAGGGTATGACGTGTTCCATCCTTGTCGTTAAGGGAAAAATCTGGTGCCATTGTGCCGATTTCTAACGTTGCCATAAATCGATCGCCTCTATTGCGGAATCCTAGACTATTAAAGACCCCCCTGCTATTAGCTCGGCAGTGCTCAAACAACAAGAGAGTTACTGTCTGTTTGCGGTGTAAACTAAGCCATGCTCGATACCAGTTCCGACGGAATCCGATTTAACAGTGAGGTAGTGACCTCCTTTGAACCTTCTGAGTCCGACCTCAACTCACTTTATACGCCCTCTGTTGGTATTGACCCGGCTGTTTCCCCTGCGGTTGCCCGGCACCGACTACTCGACCTGGTGTACGACAAGCAGATGTCTACGCCCGTTGCGCTCGACCTTTTAGGAATACTTTCTGAGGTGCCAATCCAGGACCTCTTTTCGCTCGAGCCCTCAGTCAGTAATAAGATAGATGGCTTCATCTCCCACAGCACCCTCCAAGCTCCCCTGGAGATCGAGCCGATGTCGACGAGTTCTGAAGCTCCATCAGTGACTCACTTCGGTGTTTTTGGGGCTTTGGTCCCTCATCTCATTCAAAGTAGTACCGCGTCCGATTCGAATGCAGGTCAAACGACGAGCATTCTTGATCAGAGATTAGTTGGTCTCGTTGAGAGAATTCTTCTCAACAACGATGCTCAGTTTAGATCAGCAGTGCTCACGGCAGCTGAAATTCTTTCGGCCGGTTCGGTTGATACGTCCTCAAGCCCCGAGGCGGCCCTCGATCAAGAATTGCGCCTCCGGCTTCAATTCCAGCGGGTAATTGATCGCATTGACTCAAACGAGGGGAAGTGGACGCCTCTTACACTTCAAGTTGAAAAGGTGCCATCGACTTGACCATTGCTCGTGAGATATTTTTTTAAGACGGCAGAGTTCAAGCTAACCCAGGCCCTTCAAATTTAAGCAGTGACGAGCTCCTCACAAAACGGTACCGTTCTGCTTAACGCCTTCAACCTGGCTTGCTGCCATGACTATCGAACCGCTCGAACAGAACTACTCCCTTCCCATCATTGCTTCCTGCGAGCACATCGCTGGCAACGAGCGGTTTATCCGCAAGGCCTTCGCCATTCAGGCCCAGCATGTGTCGCCGAGCGGTCGAAGCCTAATTGATATCACCATGGACTTAGAGGACGGCGCGCCTGTGGGCCAAGAGGCTGCCATGCGACAAACCGTGGCGGATCTTTTAAACTCCAAAGATAATACATTTAAGCAGGCCGGAATTCGAGTCCACTCCCCCGATTCACCGTACTTCGAAGATGATATAAGCCACGTTGTTCGTCTGGCCGCGCCGTGGATCACCTACGTTACTATCCCCAAGATTACGTCATCCGCCGATATAAGCAGGGCTGAGAAAACGATCTCCTCAGCGCTGAAAGACGCGGGGGTTTCGCGTGAGATACCACTACACGTCATCGTGGAAACCCCCGAAGCCCTCCGGCACGTTGAACATATCGCCGCGATTCCAGCCGTTCAGGTTCTCAATTTCGGCATTATGGATTTTATCTCACACCTTGGCGGTGCGATACCGTCCACGTGCATGCGGAGCCCAGGCCAGTTTAGTCATAGGTTACTCGCGGCGGCGAAAGAGCGTATCTGTATGGCCGCGCTGGGTCACGGCAAGATTCCATCCCACAACGTGACTGTTGATTTCAGAAATACTGAATCTGTTTTTTCTGATGCGCAGCGGGCTCGGACTGAGTTCGGATTCCTGAGGATGTGGAGCATTCATCCACTCCAGATAGATCCAATTCTTCGGGCGATGCTTCCAAGTAGCGATGAATTTACCGAGGCGCAAGAGATTATTGAACTAGCTACCGCGGCAAACTGGGGGCCGATTGAGCACAACGGAAGGTTGCACGACCGAGCTTCCTTTCGTTACTACGCGCAGGTGTTGAAGAGGGTGTCGTAGATTCTGGTTCGGTGCAGCTTCTCTCTTCAACTCCAGATATGAGCGCGCGATCCCCCCTTGGCCTGTAGTGCATCGGCTTCAATAACAGCCCTCACCGAGCCAAGCCCGTATGCTATCTCAGGAAAGTGCCTCGATACGAAAGCAAAAACTGGGTTTTTTACGAATGTATCGCGAGGCCCTTGTCCTGGCGACAGTACTGCCAGTCGGTGGTAGACATCCATCCCGAACTTACTCAAGGATTCACGTTCCG
>JAYVGZ010000587.1:0-3144 GCA_043771805.1 Pseudomonadota bacterium | reverse complement strand
CATGTACTGTTTGTACCCACGGAATAAAGATCAAACTAAAGATCGAGATCACAAAGATACAGAGCACTACCACTGCTGCGACAAAGACCGAGCGGGTAGAATTTACCCGCCCAGGGGAGGTCAAATGTCTACCCAGTTCGCGTTCGACCTCAGCTAATGTGAGATACCGGAGTTCGTCACCTTTCATACTTGTCTTGCGCCTCCAATCTCAACAAACCGTCCACTCGAGATCTGATAGGCCTTTGGGAAGAGCGGGAGAATGTCCTCTTCATGAGTTAAAACTACGGTGGTCCAAGGGCACTCCTTGCTCAGGAGTGAGTAAAGAACGAGCTTACGAGTCTTCTCATCGATCATATCAACGGTGCCATCCAGGATTAGTAATCGCGGTTTTGCAAGCAACCCGCGCGCGACCATTAGACGAAGCGCCTGTCCTCGTGACAGCGGCGCAGCAGTACCCCGAAGCACCGTATCGAGCCCCAATGAGAGGGAGAACACTTCATCTATAAGCCCAACCTGTTCCAGCGCTACTCCAATCTGGGCGTCCGATACCGAGGTTCGACCGACGATGAGGTTATCGCGAATAGTTCCGTGGAAAATTTCAACATCCCGAATTAAGGAGATCTCGTCTCGAAGCTCTTGGGGATGAATAGAGGCGACATTGAACTCATCAAGTCGCACGATCCCCTTGCTCGGTTCCGCCAAACGGTAAGCCATATTCCCGAGATAACTCTTTCCACTGCCGTTACCACCCCAAATGGCGATCTTTTCGCCGGGCTGGACATCGAGCGAAGTATTCGACAATGTTGGATTAGCTGATCCAGTTCGTCCGATTGATACTTCCTCTAGCCGCAACTGTGCAGGGGTCTCGCGTACACCCATCATGGAGCCTTGAAGCTCTTCAAAAGGCAAATCGAGAATCGCATCGAGCTTGGTTACGCCCGCAGCCAAATCGTAGAAAGTTTCAAGATTTTTTCCGAGTTTAGATATGCTCACCAGAATAATACTAAAAATCAGTTCAGCAGCCACCAACTGGCCCAGTGTCAGCTGCCCATTAATAACGAGCCATCCACCAAGCCCCAATAGTGTAGCACTAGCCGCGGCCTGCAATAGCAGCGCCGCAATCACGGTCCTCGCGATAATGTGAAAGTGCGTAGATCTCCGTTTGAGGTATCGAGTGATGAGCATATCGGCTCTGTTAGCCGCATAACTCTCCCCCGCATACGACTTGAATACCGTAGAGGCAGAAGCCAAGTCCTGCAGCCACGTCACCACGTCATATTTTGCATCGGATTCTTCAATAGCGGTGTTGACGCCGTTCCAACCCAGAAGACTGAGCACAACAGTCACGATTACAATCAGAGACAGCGCAAACGCCAGAAAGAACGGATGGTAAAAAGAGACCAGGGCTAGACCAAGAAATATCTGGAAGAAAAGTGCGATTCCATCGAGGAGTAGCACCGCAATCGCCTTTTGAACCTGAAAAACTTCGAAGAACCGCAAGACGTATTCAGGGCCGAATTTCTCGGAAAACTTCTCATGATTGATATGCGGAATTCTCGCTGCAAGCGTCAGACCGAGACGAGTAACGAGCCTTCGCTGCAATAGCTCAACCGTATAGAGCTGAAAAACACGCATTGTTCCGGCAAATACCAGAACTCCACCAACGATGATTGTGAGAACAATGACAGGTTGTAATAAGGTACCAAATGCGACCGTGTTCACCAATGATTTCACGGCCACTGGAAAAACAAGCGAGCAAAGACCAACACCCACAGCATAAACAAGGATGACGCCAATATCGCGCCAATCACCGCGCAGAAGGGCAGCTACCCGCTGCATAGCTCCGAAGGCTGTATGCTTTTTACTAACCATTAAACTCCTAGATACAAATACCCGCCTGTTCTAATTGATTCAGGAGCTACTCACAACTCACCCAAGCATGCCCAAGCCGCTCGTCGATATCGAGTCTGAGCACCTTAATGGCAAACAACATTCTAAACATCCCCCTAAGTTGAGAATCAGGCCAGGCTCGATACAAGGATATTTAATTTTCGGTAAGCAGGCACCGGTAGAAAAATGCGCCACGCGACCATACCCCTCAGCTGCTGTGTTTAAAGTCAAGCACAGCAGCTGAGGGGTTGTGACGCTCCTCGGATTTTTACTCCAATGCCTGAACGGTTACCGGATACAATTTCGGGGCAGCTGAAAAAAAACTAATCGGTGAGCTACGCACTAAAGGGCAGAGCGCCTCTGTCCGTTGCTTGCCAAAAAGCGCCGCAGAGCCATTCCCGGAGGGTTGCGAGTCCCTATCTCAGGCAGCTGCCGGGCGGGGACTTTCAGCTCTGCAAGGATCCAGGCCACAAGATTCCCCCCACATGTCTCCCCCTGAAGCTTCATGCCGAATCTTCCAACGAGCTGCTCTTCTGCCGGGAGCGGGAGCGGATCACTTCCAAAGAGAACAGGAAACCCTGAGCTTTTTGCATAGATCAGAAGAAACGAAGGTGGTCCCCACCTTGATCGCAGAGCAATATCGCTTACCGTAACCCCTGTCGGGCCGAACGTATCCAGGATGGCATGAACAACCTTTCCTCGTTTACCAATCCATTTCCCCGGGGACCAAGGAAGAGAGGGAACCCCACCGTGATCCTGAATGAAGCGCACCTGATCCTCTGCAGAGATTCCCTCAGGGGGACGTGAGAGTAGTCCTAGTCCGAGCACTTCTACCTTTTCGCGCGAAACGCACTGACACCCAAATACGACTAAAAGCGTCCCCTGCGGTGTGAGAATCTCGGCTGACAGTGCCCCGTCGTGATACTGCACCGACATCTCAGCACCAAGAGACGTGTTCAATAAAAGCTCTCGACTGTTTTGGCCTGCTCTATCAACGAGCATTAAAATTTTGGTGACCTCACCCACTGGGCTTGGCACAGTCAGATTACCTAGCGCTGAGCAAACGAGGGTTGCAAGGGAGTAACTCGAATACAAATGTACATGAGCATCGATCAAAACTGTTCGAATTGTACACTCGATCATGCTGGCAATTGCTCCAGTACTTCGAATAACTCCGCACGAATCGACGGTTGAACACAGATTAACGGATTATTCATCTCTATCTTCCAGTCCTTGAGCTCCACTCTGCGTCCA
>JAYVGZ010000586.1:0-11719 GCA_043771805.1 Pseudomonadota bacterium | reverse complement strand
TCATCAAGAACCCGCGGTGCCCGATTACTCAGGAGCAGCGCCTGCACAAAGAGATCAACTCCCCGGTGTAGTGCACCACGACCCAGGTTCGCCACCGCGACACTTTCCGGCACACCATCTTTCACCTCAGCGAGCATCTGCTCTATGAAATTTCGCATCGGCGATTCACCGCCAGCTTGCTGAGAGTATAATGTAAGCGCAGTCATCGAATCACACCCCGTCTTCAGAAAACTCGAGACAGAGAGAATACAACTCAAAAGATCTTGCCCGAGCGGGAGAATATAGTACCGGCTACGGAACTGATCCTTATACCGTTGGTACACGGTCGCTGCTTGCACCGCCACCCCGAACACAACGGCCCAAAGTACTAGTTGAAAATAGAGGAAGACGGCCAACACAACCAAAACTATTCCTATCTTTCGAATCTTCTGTACCTCTGATTCTCGGTCATAGGGGAGGCCGGCATCAAGTTCATCCCGTGCACCTACCAAGGACCAAACCCCGGGGATAGCTATCCGATGAATCCGGCACTGTTCGATCATATCTCGAAGTCGATCGTCTATAGGCACTCCTTGATCTTCGGCTTGAATCGCTATCTGTACTACCCGCTGAACCTCCGAAGTCTTCGACAGAATCCCGAACTTCGCTATCTGAGCTCCAACCTTTCCAGATTCACCGGCAAGCCTTACCGACTTCTCCAAAATCGCTTCGAAGCGGGTATGGCACGGTCTACTTGTATGGACTCCAGCAATTGCGCGCAGCCCACGTTCTACGGTTAGTCCGGCCGCGTTAACCATCATGAGCTGCCGTGCAAAGAAGGTTACATCCACTAACAATCCATCTCTATAATTTTTTGATGCTTGCACAAGCATGTATGCGATGATTGCAGCGGCCAAATGTAGCCCGATTGTGCCTCCAATAAGAGTCGCCGCTACGCTTCCCCACATGGATCCACAAAGTAACCCACTCACTCCGCCTACTAAGGTTGAATAGAGAGCAGATGTCAGACACCGCTGCCGTACATGCCACTCAAATACACCGGCTCTCAGAAGGAAGCGGGTAAAGAGGGTTTGATCAGAAACTTTAATCTCCGTTACTGGTTGATCTTCTTTACCTCGCTCTCCCTGCTCCACAGACGCGACAAACCGAAGATACACTCCAAGGCTAGAAAGAAAGAGCAGGATGCTGAGGAATGTAACCATGGAGGCCGCCAAAAAAAGATTCAGGAACAGAGGTCTGAAAATGAGACCTCAAACATGAATTCACTCAGAAACGTCACGAAAGTTCGAGGGAATGTGAACTTCAAAGAGATCATCAGCTACCGCAACGTTTACTCCTACCCTTTCAAGTTCAAGAGCGACGCTTACGTGCGCTGGTGAATATACCTCAAGGGCGACTATCACCTTGCCAGTAACGTCCGTGGCTACCCTCTTACCATCAAAAACAACTCGATTTTGTTCTTCATTCAACCCCAAAAGCCGGACGACTTGTTGCTCTCGTCGGTCGAAGTACCAGACGAGGGAACGAAGAGAATCCTCAAAAACAATAGTATCGTCCTGGTGGTAAAGCTGTATTCCCTCACATGGTAACCGTGGCAGATAGCCTGATAGCAGCCCGAGCACTGCTGGCCGCGTAATGCCATCTAGGCCCAAGAAGCTCTTCACCAGCTGCTGTTCGTTGCTGCTACGGGTAAAAGTTTTCTGTTGCGAATCAAGAAGAGTGGCGTCACTTCCATCCACCACTAGCATTCCAATTGTATATGAGCCGCCCTCTAGCAGAAGATCGATACGGAACTTATCCGCCTCCTTGGCTATCACAACATATCGAAACGATGTGGCACTACCATCATGTATTACCGTCGTGTTTGCGAGGACGCGAAATGAATTGAGAGTGGGAAGTGCCCTCGTTACTTCTTGGCACTCTGCTTCAGAGTCGCTAGAACGGTTCGCCTCCGATGGGCGTTCGAAATGAGGCAGTCTGTGGCAGCCAGAAATCAATACCAACAGAACGAGTATAAAGATACGCATCGGAAAATCCTCATAAACTCTCGGCCTGTGATTGGCGAGCCCTTTGCGACTCTTCACCCTGATTTTCACCAACTTCCTGAGATGCAGCGTCCTTGGTCAGAGGCGTTGGTTCACTCGGCCGAACGGTTGCCAAATCAGGATGGCTCCGTACAAGCTCATCGAGTCGCTGGCGTAATCGATGCTGACTTTCTACTTTTTCCTTGTCTGTTGGGTCGTCGGAAAATTTCTGCTCAACAGCGCCTTTTAAGAGGGAAACGGCCCGCTTAAAGTTGTTATTAGCGATCAAGACTTCCACCAGATGTTCCACAATAACGATATCATCGCCGGTTACACTCAGGGATCGAGAGATCGTCTCCTCAGCCTCCTTCAAGTTCCCCTTTTTATATTGAACCCACCCGAGCGTATCCAGGTAATAGCCGTCATTCGGTCTCAGCTGTAACGCTTGCGATGAAAGTTTCTCGGCTCGACCGAGATCTTCCCCAGACTCAGCGAGAGCGTACGCGACATAATTCAGTGCGTCAGAATTCGCCGGATTTTTCTCAATCACCACTTCCATGAGTGTTAAGGTTTCGCGCTCTCGGCCAAGATCGTGTAAGACGAGAGCCAAATTAAACGTTAACTTTTCATTCCCCGGAGCAGATTCCAGGGCGCTTCGAAGAACGCTCTCTGCCTCCTTCGACTTATCCAAGTCCCTCAGAACCAAAACAAGGTAAAGAATTAGATTTTGGTCTTCCGGTACTACGACCAGTGCCTCTTCAATAGCTCTTTTTGCCTCAAGTAATTTCTTGTCCTGCCGAAAAACAAAAGCGAGAAATGTTCGTGACTTTACGAACATTGGACTGTCTTTCTTGATCTTCAGTAATTCCTGCGCTGCCTCGCTTCGTTGCCCTGAACCTGCATAAATTGATGCAATGTAGTAACGTGCCTCAGCGTGGTTGGGATTCTTTGCTAACACCAGGCTCAGCTCTCGGACAGCCTCTTTGAAATTCTGCTTTTCGATCTGAATCAACCCGATTTTAAAACGAGTGTCAGATGCATCCTCCTCTACACCCTCGAGAACCTGCAGATGCTCCAGCGCCGCGTCTAAGTTACTTTCACCCAAAAGCAGGTGACCGAGGGCTTTTCTTGCCAAGACATTGTTAGCATCTTTCTCAAGAATCTGATTACAAAGCTGTTTTGCATCCTCAATTTTCTTGAGCTTTAGGTAGATGCGAAGAAGCTCAGCAGCACCATTGAGGTGACTCGGGTCGGCTGCGACAACCTTCTTATACTCGCCCTCAGCGAGCTCAAGCTTATCGAGCTGCTCATAAGCGTGCGCCAAGTAAAAATGGCCAAGCACCTCGTTAGGAGCCCGCGTTAAGAGCGTCGTAAGTGTGGCGATGGCCTCCTCATTCCTCTTTGTCTTTAGGTATAGGTTGGAGAGCAACACGTACGAATCGAATTTATCGGGAAATTCTTTGATCAACGCACGGTAGACTGGCTCCGCCTCGGAGTCACGTCCAAGCCCTTCTAGAATCCCTGCATACAGAAGTTGAGAATAAGGATCATTCGGGTCCTCTTTCATTGATAGCTCGGCTGCCTTAAGAGCATCTTCAAGGTGCCCAAAACGCAAGTGGAGCTCTGCTAATTTGGAGTGCAGTAGCGGCGCAGGCTCGTCAGTGAGCTCGCTGGCCTGCTGGAAGTTACTCAAAGCCGCCTTGTAATCTTCCTCGATGATCGAAAACTGCCCAACAAGAAAATGGTGCATAGAGCTCGAAAGGCGCTCGATATCCGGTGTCACTTTACCAGGGGAAGCATTCGCTACATCGACAGCTACCGTTCCGTTCGACTCTTCAAACGAAGGATTCAGCACAACAGTAGAGCACCCGCTCAGCAGAAGAGCTGGCCACGTTGCGAATGCTACGGTTAGAAGGTTGATCCAGCGTTTCGGCACTTTAGAAAAGAGGTTGCGTGATCGGCTACCTGATGTGGCCTCGATACCACCAAAGTAGAATTGATGAGAGAGCGAATGAACCTGGGTGATCGAGCTTAGTCGCAATTGATCGTCCACGAGAAGAGTTACTAACTATCGGGCGCGTAAACTCTGAATCCAGGCCTGATTCGTTGCAAAATGATTCGCCCGCAAGGACTCGAACCTCGATTTTCAGGGTCAGAACCTGACGTGCTGCCATTGCACCACGGGCGAATAAAATGACTTTTCGAAAGCGGAGAGCACACTAACACGCCCATTAGGCTACATCAACGCAACCACTTCGAAGGCCACCTGAACTGTATCCGAACCGGCATCGAGCCGCTACTCCCCACCTGCCCCGCTATGCCAGGCACCAGAAACACCCGAAAAGTTGAATCCAACGCGGCTGCATGGTACTGTTCGGAAGTAGTGAGTTTGTGTGGCCCCATCGTCTAGCGGTCTAGGACGCTGGCCTCTCACGCCGGAAACATGGGTTCGATTCCCATTGGGGTCACCACACCTTCTCTATATACCCGGCCCGGTATCTTAGTCGTCAAGTTCCGGTATTACGTAGTAATCCCGAACCTTTCAACTCTCGGGTGCTTCACGTTTCAGTTCCCGGGTGTGCGCGCCTCGCGAGAACGTTCGCCTCACCCAACAGATTTCTTACCTACTTTGCGCTCGCGCGAAAGGGTGTCGATATGAAAAAAGAGTCCCCAATTTCTCCTGACACAACCAATTCAATTCCCTCGTTCGAGTTGAAGGTGGGCCTCTCCCGGATGTTGTGTAACGGCGTCATCATGGACGTTGTGAATGTTGAGGAAGCCAGACTTGCTGAGGATGCCGGAGCCGTTGCAGTGATGGCTCTTGAGAGAGTTCCCTCAGATATTCGTCGAGATGGAGGCGTTGCCCGCATGAGCGACCCCCAAATGATCGAAGATATCAAAGCTGCCGTCAGTATCCCCGTGATGGCCAAGGTCCGGATCGGTCACATCGTAGAAGCGCAGATCTTGGAGGCAATTGGAATTGATTTTATCGATGAGTCGGAAGTTTTGACACCGGCTGATGCTCATTTCCATATCGATAAGCATCTGTACCGCACTCCGTTTGTGTGCGGCGCCACGGATCTGGGTGAGGCACTTCGACGGATTAATGAGGGTGCAGCACTCATTCGAACAAAGGGCGAGGCTGGAACCGGCAATATCATTGAGGCAGTTCGGCACCTCCGCGAGGTACGACGCGGAATAGATGCCCTGAAAGAGCTTTCAGACGAACAAATTAATGAACGCGCGGAGCAGTACCGAGTTCCTGTACAGCTTGTCAAAAAGGTTCGCGAACTGGGCAGACTGACAGTTCCAAATTTTGCTGCTGGTGGTGTCGCGACACCTGCTGATGCTGCGCTGTGCCGTCAATTGGGTGCCGAGACTGTGTTCGTTGGCTCTGGCATTTTCAAATCCGAGAATCCGGCAAAGTTGGCAAAAGCGATCGTCCAAGCAACCGTTTTCTACGACGATCCGAAGAAGTTATTGGAAGCCTCAAGGAACCTGGGTCAGGCTATGCGCGGCATTGAGATGAGCACCATCCCAGATGAGAATCGTCTCGCGAAGCGGGGTTGGTAACAGTGACCGATGTGGTTGGCATTCTGGGCTTTCAAGGGTGCATTGAACCCCATCAAGAGCTCCTTTGGGAGTTAGGCGTTACAGCGAAAATTGTGAAGAGCGCCGCTGACCTCGAAACGGTTGAAAGGTTAATCCTTCCAGGCGGCGAGAGCACAACGATGCTTCGGTTTCTTGATAGGCACTCTATCGGCGGCGCTCTCACAGAATTTGCGCGAACGAAGCCTGTCTGGGGAATTTGCGCCGGGGCAATACTGCTCGCTTGCGAGGTAGTGAATCCAGACCAGCGATCTCTTAACGCAATCGACATCCGCGCAACGCGAAATTTCTACGGGTCACAGCTCGATTCGTTCACCGCCGATATCACTGTACAGTATTTAGGCGGGCGGGTGATGAGATCGCACTTTATCCGTGCTCCTCTGCTCACTCCGATGCAGCCAAGTGCAGGCCGCCCTTCCGTTTGTATTCAAGCAACTCATGAAGGCAATCCGGTTTTTATAACACAAGGTAAGAATTGGGTTTGTTCTTTCCACGTAGAGCTAGGCGACGATGCGAGTCTGCACAAGGCATTTCTTGAGCTGTAGCCGCCATCACGCGCCCTGAGAGGGTCTCCGATAGTCGGCGACGGTATCGTATGCCTGCTGAATTTCCCTGAATGTCTCGGCTGCCTCGCTCTGGGCCCTACTTCCCGGCGGGTGACGATCTGGGTGATGCCGCATAGCTAGGGTGCGGTACGCTCGCTTAAGCTCCGAGTCAGATGCCTGTACCGCGACCATCAAGAGAGCGCATGCCATTCTTACCTCTTCCGGGACGGCAATGCCCGCTTGGGCCTGAGCGTGCGCCACCATTTCTTCGTACTTCGCTCGCTCTTCTTCCTGCGTTGCGTTCAGCTCATTTTCGTGGCGCTCGACGATCGAAAGATAAACCCTCCCAGGAATATTCCAGAGTGTAGCCACGCGACGAAGAACAAAGTCCTCCTTTGGCGCGATAACGTTATCGGCAAGAGCCACCGCTACCATCCCATCAAGAACGATTTCTAACATCAGCTGTGAACCGCGGAGGCTCTTCCCTACTGCGCTCGCGAGCACCTCAAATGAGACATCATTACTTCTGGATCGTCGCACCCACGTGAGCGCATCTCGCTCCATCGCCTTTGACGGCGCTAGTAAGGCCCGCGCAAAATCGTCGATGATGACTGTCTCTACGGAAGTAATAACCCCCTCAGCGCGAGCTACGCCACCGAGGAGGGTGAATAGCGACCCCAAAAAAATTTCGCGTCGCTTGCGGTTTGGGTAGATGGCGATCCACCAGTAGCTCCATATGAGTAGCTGAGCGGAGGCTCTGCGGAATTTTTTCCAATTACTATCCAATTGTTAAACCTCGAGCTCAAGCAGAACACATCCGTTTAACTTGAGGTAGGTACATGTTCTCTCGGGCCACGCTTAAGAAACTGCCCACAAGAGTACGTGCTGCTTAAGCTTTAAATAGGAACAATAGAGCGAACGATTGTCGCCGTCGCTCGTGCTCCTAGCAAACGGAAGGGGCCGATCTCGCTGTTGCCTTCCTTCTAGGCAGACGTCCCGGCTCCATATCGCCCGCGCAGTAATTCTAGAAATTGCTCTTTATCATCCACCTTCAACCCCGCCCTACAGATCTCAACAACATGAGGAGGAAAATTCGCACTTTCAATCCACGTCACATATGAAGCATCCTTACGAACCACTTCCCAAACACTGCGACCAGAGAACTTTCCGAAAGCAAACATTGGTAGCTTCCTCTTCCACTGGATATGATACGAAAAACCGACCCACTCCGGCGGATAGGTCAATTTCGATAACTCAGTGAACGGTACATTCTCTAGCTCGAACGCTCTCACCATTCCGGTAAGCACAGCAGCGGTAGCTTTAACATCTGCCTCTGCTGAGTGTGCATTCTCAAACGTGCCTCCTACGAAACGACGGTAAGCGGAAGAAAGGCTTCGCCGTTCGTAGTGCCTCCAGATTTGAAGAGGATCGACGAAGTTTCGCCCAGCGAGATTCAAGGGCGAATGGCCTGCGCGAGCGAATTCAGCTTGAAGGATCTCAAGATCAAAAGTCACATTGTAACCGACCAAGGTTTTAATCCCCTCGAACCGCGCAGCTATCTCCTCGGCAAGCTCGGCAAAGGTGGGGCAACTGACTAGATGTTCCGCCGAAATTCCATGGATAGCGGTGGCCTGGGGTGAAATGGCTATCAGAGGCTTGATTCTTCGAGTGGAGTAGGTGGCATCAGCGCCGAGACCTGTCTGGATTGTTATCTCTATAATTTGGTCGTTCGAGGTGTTTATACCCGTTGTTTCGGTATCGAAAACCACGACAGAATTCATGTCATTCATAGAGAAGATTTCCTCAATCGACAACGCGATAACCGCGTCACCTCAACTGTGCTAGCGTTTCATAACAAGATACTGATAGTGCTCCTGCTACTTCGGTAACGGTATGCCACTTGAGTCAACTGTCGTTGTCAACATTATGTCATTTACTCCCCGCTGCCACGGCATTATCGAAACTCCAAGAAGGTCAAACGAGCGCGCTCCAGCGGTCAAACACAGAAGAGTTGCGTGAGGATGTAACTCTTTAAAGCGAAGCAATCCCCGGATATCAATCGCCTCTGGCGTTTCATTCACCTTGATTTCGATCGCAATTAGCGGATCACTCATTCCCCGGAAGAGAACGATATCTACCTCTAATTTTTCGCTCTCTCGGAAGTGCCCAAAACTGAATCGCTGATTGCAGTAGTCATTCATTCGTATCAGCTCAAGAATGACGAGGTGTTCAAACTGCTTTCCACCTCGATTCGAATTGGAATTGAATTTGACTGATGCCTCCCCGCGCGCTGCGTTGAGCACACCAATATCGAAGAAGTAAAATCTCGGTCGCTGTGAAATCTGCTTTGCAGCGCTGTAGCTAAATGCATCGATCCGGTGCACCAACAAAGTATCCGCTAAGATCTGGAAGTATTCTCGCACCGTTACTTCGGTCGTATTACTTATTCGAGCGAGCTTTGCATATGACACAAGCTCCCCTGAGTGTTGTGCTGCGACATCCAAAAACCGGGCAAAGATCTCCTGTTTTCGAACCAAGCTCTCTTGGTACACCTCCTCTCTAAGGTACAAATCGACGTAGCTCTCCAGAAATGTGACATCCGGATCCGTAATGGCAGCAGGGAGCTGTCCGTACTGCAATACTCGCGCTAGTGGTTGCTCAAGCTCATGGAAAGTGATCGGATGAAGCTTTGCCTGTCGAAGACGACCCGCCAGAAGATTAGTTCCTTCCCTGCGTAGTTTTCTGGCAGACGAACCAGTTAATACGAACTGCACCTGAGACTGATACGTCTCAATGAGCGCATGAACCTCATTGAGTAATTGAGGAGCACGTTGTACCTCATCGATGAAAACTACCACATTACCTTTGCGTCGAATCTCGAACTCGACATCCTCTCTAAGCGACTCAGGGTGTGCAGCAAATCGTCGGTGGTTTTCGCTTTTTAGTAGATCTAGTTCGATCGTATTTGGGTAATGACTTAAGGTGTCACGAATGAGTTTGGTCTTCCCGACACCACGAGGTCCCAATAGAAGGACGGAGCGATTTTTGTTTAAAAGCTCAGATAAATTGAAATTTCTTGGTATCATACTTTGGATTATAACTATTTTACCAAAGTTTACTATGCTGATTTTCGGACAAATGAAGGCTGAAGTTGGAAGAAACGAGGATTACCAATAGGTTATCGATTTTGGTAGCCATGAAAAATTCCCCCTTTACTGAACTCTGAGGTAGAAATGTCCCCCGTCAGCGGTACCCTTAAAAACTGGATCCGGTACGTTAGAGAACCTACCACTTCTAATCGAGTCACCTGGATTGCGAGGGCGGTCGTAGCCCTGCTTGCCGCTGCCCTCACGTTTTCTTTCATCTCGTTTGTCTCCTCACTCGATCCAACAACTGATCTGACTATTTACTTTATGGCGGCAGAGGCTGTGCATAAGGGAAAAAACCCCTACTCGTTTGCGGTAGAAACGACCTATCCGGGTACTGGAACGGTGCAATGGGGATATCTGTACCCGCCACTCCTTGCGAGTATCTTTTCACCCTTAGTACCTTTTGGCTTTTCGGTTGTTCACCTGTGCTGGGCGTTGGTAACAACCGGAGCCATGCTGCTCACAGCTTGGGTCCTTTACGCGGGCAGACGAGCCGAGGGAAAGGGTATTGGCCTAGGATGGCTTCTCATAGCCATCTCATTTTGGCCGATTGCCATCGACGGTTTTGAACGAGGTCAGATAAATGCGATCGTCCTCGGCGTTCTTGCACTTATTCTGTACGGACTGAGGTGCAATAGGCATGGGTTCGTGGGGCTAGGAATCGCACTCGCTGTTCAGGTGAAGGTAATGCCGATCATCTTTATGGTCTTACTTTTGGATCGCACAATGAAAAACGCACGTACGGCATTTTTATTCGGGTCGCTCGTTGTGATTTCGGGTATAGCTTTTTGGGTTGGAGTCGAGATCTGGCAGCAGTTTATGACCTCTGCACTTTCGACGGCAGCAGGCGGCTCAGCGTGGATAAGCCCAGAGAATTTGGCGATCTCGCATCTGCTTTGTCTTGTATTTCCGGCCCTCGACATTTCCACCGCACTTTGGTTGCAGCGTGGTGTGGTTGCCCTCGGAGTGGGGTCGGTGGCGCGGTGTATTCTGCGAAATGGAGGGTACGACAAGGAGCAGATCTTTTGCCGGCTCACTGTGCTTATGTTCTTAGCCTCCCCGATCGTGTGGTATCACCATGCGGTATGGCTGATCTTCCCAATCGTGTGGTGTTGGAGAAACCGACGACACTTTTCAGAGCGTTTTCTACTCGTCTCAGTAACTCTGTGCATGACCGGTTATCGCTACAGCGAATTGGCAATTTGCACACACGTTGGGTGGTCGCCAGATATTTTAAT
This sequence comes from Pseudomonadota bacterium, assembly GCA_043771805.1. Lineage (GTDB taxonomy): Bacteria > Bdellovibrionota_C > UBA2361 > UBA2361 > OMII01 > JAYVGZ01. The sequence continues at coordinate 1,154 of JAYVGZ010000586.1, read as the reverse complement.
TGTCGAGCCACTGGTCTTTGCGGTGTCGTTACTGGCGTTGTGGATGTTGATGAGGAGTGAGGTAGGGCCTAAAACTCAAAATGTATATGGCTGCACTTAGCCTGAATGCCTCACGGCATTCAGGGTGCAACACCCGGATGGTGTTGCCAAATCAGAGCGTTAGCGCTGATTTGTAGGGGGTATTTGGTTCGACACTGTGTCGTGGCGAATCAAATACCCCCGCTAGACGCTTCCTCCTGGGCAAAATGACGGGGACACGCGAGTCTCGACTCGAGACTTTCTTTCGATAACTGGGTTCGAGGATACAACGCATGTGAGCTAACCCCCGATCCTCGGCTGCCCCCAACACCTCAGGAATACTACCGAGCAGTCATTCTCGCCTTAGTACCCTCCACCCACTCCACCCCCCAATCACGCATCGATTCCAATACTGGCTTCAGCGCCTTTCCCTTCGCTGTAAGCGTGTATGCGAGATGCTTCGTTCCATCACTGGCAGCAGTTCTCTCAACAAGCCCGCTCCTCACGAGCCGGGTTAAACGATCGGCTAGGATATTTGTAGGAGGCTTCTCAGGCGAAAGAACCATTTCCTTAAATCGCGACCGACCCAGCATAAGATCTCGAACGATCAGCAACGTCCATCTATCCCCAAAAATGTCGAGGCTACAGGAGATGGGACACGGGGACCGCCGATCATCTTTCTGCGAACTTATTTTCACTTTTCCTGGCATTAAGTCATCCTACTAAAGCTTTTACTTGCTTTCTACAAGTAACTTACTTTATTATTGCAAGCATGTTAAATGCGAATATTCCCGGTGCACCTCAACTTGACGCTCCTGGAAAGGGACTACCGAAATTCGAGCTGTTTATTGCCCGCATCATGGTCGGATGGAAAGCGAGGCGCACCACGCGCCTCGAGGCCGCGGCTCAATTCGAATATGAAAAAATTGAAGTTCTGAAAATACTACGCGGAACAGATCCGACGGATGGGGGTCGACAGATGCTGATCAAGCGACTTCGGGGCCTAGAAGATAGCAGCAGATTTTGGTCGATCTACATGACCGCAGACCACTTGAGGATCGTCAACGACAGAATGGGTGAAGCGATTCGATACCTTATTGGCGGGGTGCCTCCCGCGCAAGTCGTAGGCACGGCTG
>JAYVGZ010000585.1:0-3560 GCA_043771805.1 Pseudomonadota bacterium | reverse complement strand
CCGTACTTTCACGATCATCTCTCGAAGCTTTAGCTTCTGGTCGATCTCGTTGATGTCGACACCCATTTCATCCGACCACTTAGCTAGGTCAACTTTTTTGCAGCTCATCGCTCTCCCCTAAGCCGCAATCTTTGCATGCGTAAATGACACCTTCGCCTTATATCCAAGTGAGTATAGCACTCGAAGGAGCAGGTCACTAGAAATCCCAGACGTATTACCGTTTAAGATCGCCGTGATCCTGGTTCTCGATGCCTTAGCGAGCTTTGATACCTCAACGTGTGTAAGGCCCTGCGCCTTGACTGCGTCAATAATCTTCTTATTAAGCTTCGCCCTAAACTCCATTTCAATGGCGTCGGCAGGATCCAAGTCGAGAAGCGCTGCAAGCTCCTGAGCGTTACGTGCTGTGTAAGCCTTAACTTTCTTTGCCATGGGTTAACATCTCCTTTAAACGTCGTCTTCCGGGAGCAATATCGTCCGCATCGGTCTTTTGGGTCCTTTTGGCAAATGCATGAAAGACCAAAATGCCGTCTTCAGACTTTAAGTAGTAAAACGCTCTACAAATCCCCGATGAGTCCTTCACGCGCAACTCATGAACGCCTTGACCCACTAGCGGCATAGGCCGCGACTTCGGCATTCGGGGTGCCACACCAAGCTGAAGCTTAAAGAGAAGCTCGCCTAGCTCCTGACGGATAACCTTTTGAAATGTCTGAATAGCCTCCCTGGCTTTTGGGTGTATTTTAGCATCGCGCACAATCCTATTGTCTCCGATACGGGACATAGGCGCAAGTACTTTCCAGCCTCTTCGAGATTCTCAGCCCGGTTCCATATCTTACCGTGAATCCTAACATACGATAACTGAATGTTATCGTATGTTAGGGGGGTATAGCTGCAGCCGAGGCAGCTCTTCTGGAGTATAGAGCGTTTTTCGAGCACCCCCGCTAGCAATGCAATTCGTACACTTTTCAGCGTCGTCCCTCAACGACCTCGCCTGACCTGACCTGTTGGCTTCTGTTCCCGGAATCCAAACCAGTAGCCAATAATTAAAGTTGCTAGAAGTGAATACCCGATCCCCCCGAATGCAATCGCGAAAAGTATATCGCCAATGAGTGGCAACCATCGTAGGTCAGGGTACAGAACTGACTCCGTCGGGTTATCCGGGTTAACAAAACATCGAAACGGTTGATTTCGATCGAGGTAGCCTTTTAAGTCCTCAAATCTCTCCCGAGAGAACGACCCAAGCCACTCTGCACCGGGCTGAACGGTCAGACGGGACCCTGAATACAACCGTCCTTCAACCCGAAAAACGTACCGAGCTTTGACTAGATAGCTGCTTGTTTGTTTGTAGCCAGTTTGTTTGTACCCAGGGTGCTCTTCGAGAGCCACATCACGGAGCCACGCGGTTGTAATTTGCCAGCTACGGGCCTCAAATGATTGCCACACCCCATTGACCACACGTAAGAATGCCTTGGTTCCTATCCATGAGAAGTACAAACAAAAAAGAAGAACGCAACATTGCCCCAAGACGTACCGCAACGAGAATTTTTCAATCTTGGTACGAATCACGCCGTGAGTTTATCAAACGCCTTACTATGTGACCATCTAATATTGGAAGCACCTCAACCATTGCCCACCGCATTTTCCATCACTAAAAGTAAGACCGACCAAACTGGAAGAGGCAGAAGCATAGCTATCACCTTCGGCAGCAACAAAGAAACCTGCCCTGTCCTAGCCCTTCAAGCGTGGTTAGCTGAAAGTAAGATAACAACCGGGGCGCTCTTTCGCCCCGTGAATCAGTGGAGTCAGATTTCAGAAGAGCGATTAACCTATCAGTCAGTAAGGCTTATTCTCCAAGAGTCACCAAAGCGGGCAGGAATAAAATCAAGAGGCTCCTCTGGTCATTCGCTTCGCGCTGGATTCGCCACCGTTGCAGCGATGAATGGCGCATCAGAAAGAGAGATCCAAAAAACTACCGGGCACATAAGCTTAGAAGTCCTACGGCACTACATCAGAGACGGAGAGCTATTCAAAGATTCGGCGTCTAAAAAGCTTGGGTTGTAACACTACTCTTCAGATCGACCCTTAATTTTCTTGCACGACTTGTAGTCGTTCCAATATTCATGGGCCTTGGCGACATCTTTCGACTGGGTGCCTTTATCTCCTCCAGTTAGAAGCAGCACCAGCGACTCTCCATCACGCCCGTAGTAGACTCTATAGCCGGGGCCAACATCGACTTTAAGCTCCATTACCCCTTGCCCGACAGAGCGACTGACGCCAAAGTTGCCTAATTGCAGGTTACCGAGCCGGGCTTCTATCCTTTGAATGACGCGCAAGTCACGCAAGGAAGAGAGCCACTTCTTAAAAGGGCTATTCCCTTGTTTATCCTGGTAGTACTTGATGAGCTGCTCACGCGTATCCATATGAAGCTCTTTAAGTACAACCAGAGGGAAAGCACTAAGCAGTTATGAACTGCATTCGAATCCCAAGTGTATTGAGAACAGAAGTGAGGCTCGATAGCCGGGGATTACCGCTCTTCGAGAGCATAGAGTAAAGACCTTCTCGGTTTAGTTTCGTCTCTTTTGAGATCGCTCTAAGCCCGCCCTGAGCCTGAGCCACATTCCTTACGGCGAGAAGGAACACATCCTCTCCCTCCTCTATAGCGGCGGTAAGGTATCCCGCTGCGTACTCTAGGTCCTTTAACTTCTCAAGGAGATCAGACTTGAAGTCCCCCTCTGAGATAGGGGGAGGCCGTCTATTCTTCGGCTTGATGCTGCTTTTTGGGGTTTTGGCGGCTGTCATGACTTTTTATCTATTACGGAGTAGTAGATTATAACCTACTTGGCATTGAATGGAGTGTCAACAGATTGTTTCACGACCACTCCCTTCGCGCTAGATTTTCCACAGTTGCTGCGATAAACGGCGCGTCCGAAAGAGAAGTACATAACACTACCGGGCACATAAGGCTTGAAGTCCTCCGGCGCTACATCAGGGACGGAGAGCTACTTAGAGACTCAGCATCAAAGAAGCTTGGGTTGTAGATGATAGGTATAGGATCCACCAGTTACGCCCATAGCAAATAATAGCAGTGTCCCTTCTATCGACAAGTCAAAAAAAAGATTTCCCCGTTTTTTTTGGCTCGGCGGTTAGTCTTTAATTCCTTTGATCGGTCCTCCGGCCATAAGGATAAGCTTTGGAAGCTCTTTTGATTTTGCGTGACAGGCTGACCGCTTGTTACTTTGATGGCTAAAAAAGAATTGCCCAGTCAAAGCCGTAACGGACTCAACCACTGATAATCCTGATGGAACACCGCATCCTTCGTCCATACATCGGAAGCGGTATCCGATTAATTTGACGCGTGAATTCAATGCCTTTGCAAAGCTCCGTTTTTTTTCAACGTCGTCGCTGAACGCACGTTCTAAATCCGGGATAGCATCTAGCCAATTCTGGATCTGGCTGGCCAATTTCTTACGACCGACATGTTCATGCACCTGATCAAAGTATTCGAAGAACGCTGTCGCGTTCAACTTGCACACTTGGTCAGTGGATAATAGTCTGATGTTATG
>JAYVGZ010000584.1:0-7061 GCA_043771805.1 Pseudomonadota bacterium | reverse complement strand
TGCGTGACGGCACGAGTAATCGTTCCCGCCGCACCGTAACGAGCAGTCGCAGCCCCCGCCCCCACAATCTTTACGACGGTGTCCGTGCAACGAAGGTACTTCGGTCGCTCTACGGCATTGAAATTAGAAACTGCTGCACCATTACCGATCGATAGAAGATACCGTGCCCTTTGCTCAAGCTCATTACCGAGCCACATTTTCCAGAATCGAGTCATTGTCCGGCACCCTGTCGAAGCACCACTACGGGCTGCAATCACATCAGCCTCTAGTACGGAGTCTAAAATAAACGGGCATGGCCCGCGCTTGTGAAGGCAGTAGAGGTAACCGGTCGCCAAGTAATTCAATGCTGCATCTTCGGGTACTGAAACGGTAGAAGGAGTAGCCTTCTCCACAGACGCTTTCAGGGCCTGAACCCACTCAATAGCCAAGCGCTGCCCGGCAGCTTTCGGGGTCTGCACCCTCTGACTAGTATCTTCAAGCACCAGATCGCCCGAGACAGCATTGGGGCGGTGTGGCTGGCGCGGTGCGCTGGTCTGCGGAGTTTGGGCCGAAGAGACGCAGAGAGTTGCAATTAGAATGGAAAGGGCCGCAGATAAGGGCTTCAGTAGCATAACGCAACGATCCTAAAGAAGTACTGGCCTAAAAAGGCACTGGAGTGACGACTGCTGTAAGGCTACTTCACTCGACATTATTATCCAACACCCTGAATTATCGGCACATATCCACGAAAACTGAAGGACATACAACGAAAGGTGCCAAAGCTAGCTTAAGCGCGCCCAATCGTTGAGTGGAGCGAAGATTTTGCCGCTTCTCGTATTCATGGATTCTATAATTGGAACTGGACTCCGAGGAGTTCAGGTTGGGTTAGAGGCTGCAGCTTCAAGTGCCGACCGAGTCACACGCGCATTTGATTCTGAAGGCACCGAAGATCCGGTTTCGGCACTCCTCGACCTTAGTGCGGCACAGCGCCAGGTCGAGGCTGGGGCGGCGGTGATTAAGGTTGGGGATAAGATGCTTGGATCCATACTCGACATTCTTGGGTAGCGCTGTTGCCGGTTTTCTTCAGTCACTTGCTACCAGCAAATATAGAGCTGCTTGGAAACATCGTGTCCCGAGTTCGGGGTGCCTCGAAAACAGGCAACAGTTCGCCTATACGTGTTAGAGGAAAAACCTATCTTGCAAAAATACTCTTTCGGCAGGCGCATAAAACGCAGAGTATAAGTTCATCAAAGAATGTTCGGAGATGTGTGCATGCAATATTCAAATTCTATTACTTCACTGTTCGTTACCTGCGTAGCGTTTCCCTTCTTTTTTCAAGCAGCACTCGCTGACGAGCGCGCAAGAGCAAGCTCTGGCGGATGCTCGAAAGTTCCCAAGGGAATAGCTGTCGTTCGCTCGGCGACTGCCTGTGGTGGAAACCCCGCGGTCGTGCTTACCGGTGCATGGCGGGGGATCTTTAGTGCTGCTTTTCGTTGGGAGAACGGTAGCGAATTAGAGGATCGAAGCCCCTTCGCGCTAGAAAATGGAAGTGCTTCGTCGAGCCCTTACAAAACTCAGCGACGGGTTCGCTCCTCGAGCGGAGAGCTTCTCTGTTACGGGAACTTCGTGCGAGATTCTCGATTTCCGCTTCCAGTGCAACTGACGGTGAAGCGGAGTGCTTCTCCGACACTCAATAGATTCTGCGTACGATTCTCCAGGTAGGATCTGTGAGATCACCGAAAGGAAAGGAAAAAGCGCCAGGTGGAGGCTGGGGCTGCGGTGATTAAGGTTGGGGTAAAATGCTTGTATCCATACTCGACATTCTTGGGTAGCGGTGTTGCCGGTTTTCTTTAGTCAGTTGCTACCAGCAGATATCGAGCTGCTTGGAAAAGTCGCGCCCCGAGGATAGTCGCCCAAGACAAGAAAAACCGCTGATGAGAAACCTCATATTCTTTCGGTCCACATAGTCCCGTAATCTCCACGCGGAAAAATCTTCGTGACGCGATGTCCTCCATCCGCCAATAATCCACACAATAGTTCCATCGTATTGCTAGCGGTAAGATGGTACTCAAGGCCAATCATCTTCGTTCGCGTAAGGAGTGATGAGTCCTGAAAGATTTCAAACTCAGCACCCTCACAGTCCACCTTCAAAAATTCAATCTCACGACCATCAGCAACATCTCGAGCGGCCACGGTTTCGATAACCTGCCCACTCGGATCATCGGTGAGTCGCCCCAGGGTTGTCAGCTGGTCGGGATTGAAGTGGCGAGAGCCCCCGTCCCGCGATACCGCGACGGGACGCACCTCTATCTGGTGACTCGCAGCATTTTGATCGAGCCACTGGCGGGCCTTCGGATTCGGCTCATAGGCGATGACTGAACAAAGAGGGCTCACAACTCGCACCCAGCAAGCAAACAGTCCAATATTCGCGCCAATGTCTACGACCGGCCCAGGCTTCAATTTACCTCGGCGAGCAAGCAGCCCGTAACAGTCATCAATGATAACTTCGCTGTAAAGTCCGATCGTTTCTTCTGAATCGGGGGCCTGGCACAACACAGTACGACCGGAATACGAAACAACGAGCGGCGGATGGATCTGGCGAGACCGAAGGTATCTACCTCCGCTGTGCCGAACTAGCCGCGCTAAGAAAGTTGCGCGCTGAAAGAGGTGTGAAATGGTTGGCTGCATAGCAAGTATTCTCTTCGTACTTCGTTGAGGGCAATTACACAATCTCCTGTTGTAGTTCGACCGACCGGCAGAGATATTCACCAGTCGGGGGAAAGCGGAAAATACGAGGATTGTTTTCTCCACGCTTTAGACGACGGGGGAGTGTGAGGTAACCAGGCTACTCAACGCCCGAGTCTAGGTTGACTCGGGCAAACATGCTGCTCCAGTCCCCCCGACTTGATCCTGTTTCGAACAGCAAACTCATGAATATTTTGCTTCGATATTGGTTTCATGACCGGTAACCGCTACATTACGGCCCTGGGTAGTGGCAACGTAACGTTTATCTCTAAGGACTACCGCGCCGCAACATCAGATAGCCCAGAGCGAGGTGTGATCGTAATCCCGAGCGGATACACTCTTGATACTGAAAAAGGGATTTTGAGGCAGGATGACCATCCCGGCAATCACAACTATCCGCTTGAGAGAGAAAAAGAGCGCGATTTTTTGAGCGGCAGAGTGGCCACCGCAAAGGGATAATCGCTTTAGGAGAGAGTAGGTAGGGCTCAAGTGTAAGCCACAGAAAAGCGCATGAACTAAGCTGCTACAGCTTGCGCTTCCACTCTGCCTCAGTGTTGTGTAGGACCACTTGGCACGGCAGTCGGCACCTACCTCGCAGGTCAGTAAAGGCCTTATCGATGGTTATTTTTTCGGAATAAGGAACGATCTCAAGTACCGGCTTACCGAAGTCAGTGACAATGATGCTTCCGCCTGATCCTCGCAGGACGCAGAACCATTCGTACATCTTCGCTTTGAGGAAGCTTTTAGTTATGACGCGCCTTTTCATCTGATAATTATAACTGTAGTCAGCCTACATTGAAGCACGGCGAGCTGCTTCAACCTGTGCTTGAGCAGTTTCTCTCTTCCTAACTCTACCCAACCCTCTCATACCGAATCTCCAACGTCTTCACCTCATCCCCCGTAGCAGAAGGCTCATACGTTGAAACCACATACTCATTATTCGACACGATATCGATCGTAGTCCTTACCGATCGCGTTCTGCTTTGCAGCGGGTCATACACCTCACCCAGAAACTCAAATCGGTTCTGCTCAGCAAAGTACCGTCCAGAGGAGCTCACAAGTGCGGTCGAAATAGAATCTGCCCACACACTACTGTACCGGCGCGCCCCGTTGTCATAACCCATGATCCCGATTCCTTGAAACGAGAGGTCAAGCATCGTGCCTTCAAAATCTTCTTTCACAAAACGATTCCCAAGCATCCACGAGATACGCGACTTGCCGAGGTATTTTACTTTACTCCCTTGGGCGTCTGACACAACCCTTGTGACAGTGGTCCAAGAACCTACGAAGAGATCGAGGAGTCGGTGTGACGGGCCGGGTTTTCCCAGGGAAGACCACGTAGACGGGGTAAGCTCGATGGCCCGCACCGGAGCCTCAGCACCAGATGAAGATCGAAAGAGTGAGCATCCTGGCAGGATGGCAAGAAGAATGAAATAGAGACACGAAACAGTACATTTCATCACCACAAAACCCCACAGATTAAAGAGAAAACATTCTCTCTCAAGCACTGTAAGGGAGGGTGCCACACTCAGGGTATCTGGTATAGTGCGAAGGTTATGGCAACCCCTCGTAGACGACTCTCTCCAAAACGCCGCAAGGAAACACGACTTGTTCGTCCGCCTGCTCTCAGGCTCGGGGATACAATCGCGCTTGTAGCGCCAGCTAGTCCGCCGCTCCATCCAGATGTTACTGAGCAGGCTGTCATTGCCCTCACCTCTCGCGGGTTTAAAGTATTGGTTTCTGCTGCGGCCCAAAAACGACTCGGCTTTATTGCTGGTTCCGATAAAAATAGGCTGTCGGATTTTAATCGAGCTCTGCGCTCAAAGTCGGTAAAGGCCATCTTCTGCCTACGAGGTGGCTACGGGAGCGCCCGCATTGTTTCCGAGATTGATTTTGCGGCTATGAAACGGGCCCCAAAGATCTTAGTCGGGTGTAGTGATATTACGACACTTCACTGTGCAGCATTGCAAAAAGCCTCAATTATCTCTTTCCATGGGCCAATGCTGCAGTCATTGGTGGACAAGGAGTGCCCTGACTTCACGTGGGATTCCCTCCTCTCTACAATTCAGGGTGCGCCGGAGTCTCTGGGGTCGATCTGTAGGGCTTATCCTCTCCGTAGCGAGATCTATTCGCTTTACAAGGGGCGGGTAACTGCTCCTCTCATAGGCGGCAATCTCGCCGTCCTGTGCTCTCTTCTTGGCACGCCTTATTTCCCAGACCTAGCAGGGAAGATTCTGTTCGTCGAGGATATCGGCGAGATGCCGTTTAGGATAGCGCGTTGCCTAACCCAACTTACCCTTGCAGGGGTACTCGACAAGGTCTCCGGCTTCGCTATTGGCCTGTTCAAAGATTGCGAATACCGTCCGCCAAAGCCTGGGGACTTCATCGAGTACAAGCAATCCTTAAGAGATGTCTTCGTCGACCGCCTGAAGCCATTTGGTAAGCCTATCGTCGTTGGTCTGCCGTTTGGACATTTGCCGCACAACGCTACACTACCAGTCGGAAGTCTTGCGACGTTAGACGGTAACAACGCCGACCTTTCAATCGAAGAGTTCGGAGTTGCAGAGTAGCCCGGGCTGCCTATTCTGAGATCCTATCGAATCGGTGATCGAACTTATGATCCTCACTCTTTCCCGTTTTACGATCGGTAACAGTTACAACGGTAACCTGTTTCACCGCCTCTGGAACACTGGGCCGACCTCCAGTAATAGTTCCAACATCAATCACTATCGGCTCATCCCGCGAAGTCGCATTGAGCCCGTCGTTTGCGTGGAGCACCATAGATAGACGACCGTTCAGCGACGCTAGGCGTAATTTCATCGCGTCTTTAGTCGGGAGTAGTAAGGTCACGGTCGATGGAATCTCGTGTCCCTCCTTATTCCCGCTCTCTTCGGCCGAGCCCTCCGTACGACGATTTGCGGATAGCACCAAGGAGTTCGGCGCAATAATTGCTGCTTTCTTCTCTCCGGTAAATTCCGTAACCCAAACGACATCAACCCGAGCGCCGGGTTGAGCCCACCCTTGTACGCTCGATACGGCATCAACGGGAATTGATACCGCTCTGTAACCGGCAGGGATACTGGCCGTAAGCGCGCTGGTGGGGCGAAGGCTGGTGAGGAGGTCTCGGTTCACGGGTTGGTTCGCTACTAGTAACCCCCTTGTATACAGATTCTTAATCTCCTCGGCCTCACGAACGATCTCAGGCCCTACGACGACTTCCGGTCTACGATCAACACGGAACATGGTTGCGTCGAGCGGCGTTCCTGGCTGAATGTTATCAATCGGAACGATGATATTAATAGAATCTGAAGTTATCGCGCTCGGCACATCGATTGTCGATGCTGCTCGACTCTCTGGGCTAGAGAAGTGCATGAATGCAACAACACCAATGAGGCACACGAAGCATGCGCCGGCAAGAAGTACGAACTGAATGATAACGGCTTCTGGAGTACGACGGCGGGAGCGAACGAAATTTCTGTTGGCAAACATAACCTTCCCCTCTGAGGGCTACGAAAATCTCGTAGACACCTCTAAAAACCGAGCACGGCCCCACACTAGACAAAAAGTGTTATGCTCACGATGACCGAGCACGTAGCCCTACTAGTTAGATAATCGGCAGGAATTCTCAATTTACATCAGAAAAAAAACAAAAAGTTCAAATTTCTTTGCCTTTGCTGCAGTCTTCCGGCTAGCCAAGACGATGCTATTTCCGCGGGAGAGGGCCGCCTCGCTCTAACTGCCTGATAAAACTTATCCTCGTGAAAGGACACGTAGCTGCCCCAGCACAAACACCAGAGCGAGCTCGACCCTGACTACCCGTTCACCCAACCCGAGAACCCGCCATCCAGCCGAGCCAAACGAGTTAAGCTCTGCCTCACTCCACCCTCTTTCAGGCCCAATGGCCAATGTGATGGCAGAGGCAGCTCGAATTGCTGCGCTATCTCCTAATGAAAACTCGACGCCTGCAGGGTCCGCGACCCAACAAGCACGGCTCGGAGCACTGAGAGTAGGCAAGACTTCTCTCTCAAATTCCGGAAACGATCGGTGCACGAAAACATCAGGGGCCATGGCACACCACACCTGCTCTAAGGCTTTGATTGTTTCCTCTTGAATAAGGCCAGGCTCTAACGAGCGGGACTGCAGGTAGCTCTTATCGCCCTTCTCGCTCCGCACAAAGTGGAGTGAACGGGTGCCGAGCATAACAGCTGCTTGGATGACCTTCTTTACGGTTTGCGGACGTGGAACCCCTACAACTAGATCGATCGATTCAACAGGCAGAGAGCTCCGTGACTCGACAATAGTAAGGTGCACCTCACTCTCAGTGGCCCTTTCTACGA
>JAYVGZ010000583.1:0-4234 GCA_043771805.1 Pseudomonadota bacterium | reverse complement strand
GGTTCAGCGACCACTCTGGGCCAGCACAGGCACTAAGAATCCAGTCTTTAAGGCGGTAATGTACGTTGAAGAGTTAACTGGCCGAGACACGGTGAACACAATGCCGCCGGCTACCCTTAAAGCACTCTTGCAGGGAGCTGACGTGAAGGGGCGACTGCATGATGACCACGCGGGAGCTACAGCGCTTGTTGCGAGTATCAATGCGATGGGAATTAACTTCTCGGCGTTACTGCACGATCTGCAAATAGCGGGTGTAAAGAGTTTTGCAGACTCATACAAAGAGCTGCTCGACTCCATCGAGATCAAGCGGAAGAAGATCTAACGTAAGTCGTCTCGTTGCAATACACGGTAGGATGAGCTTTTTTGAGGGAGATTGCCGTAGGTGTCAGATAATCCATTTGGCGAGGGTGAGAATAGGATAATTAGACCGGCATCGACCTTGCTCGTTATTTTTGGGGCGAGCGGGGACCTCACTTCAAGAAAGCTCATTCCTGCTCTCTGTAATTTGGCAGAGGATAACTATCTTCCGTCAAACTTCATCGTTATTGGTTCCTCTCGCTCAAAACTGAGCGACGATGAGTTCCGCGCGAAGGTGTACGAAGGAGTCAAGAAGCATTCGAGGCGGCCTATTAGTCCGGCCGTCTGGGAGAACTTTGCACGGAATCTTTACTACCAGCCGTGTAACGGTGAGGTCGTAAGTGATTTTGAGCTTTTAAAGGGTCGGATGGAGTCCCTCTGCGGGTCTTTTGAAGAGAAGTTCAATTATGTTTACTACCTCGCGATGGCGCCTCAGTTTTTTGGTCCGATAGCCTCGAATCTGAAAGCAGTTGGGCTAATCGAGGAGTTCGGCAAGGGAGCTCGCGCAACCTCAGTTGTGGTTGAGAAGCCGTTCGGCCACGATACGGAGTCTGCGCGTGAGCTCAACAAAGTTATCCGACAGAGCCTCGCCGAGGAGCAGATCTACCGGATCGACCACTATCTCGGAAAAGAGACGGTTCAAAACATCTTAGTGTTCCGTTTTGCAAATGGCATCTTCGAACCGCTCTGGAATAGGAAGTACGTTGACCACATCCAGATCTCGGTGTGTGAAGAGATTGGCATCGGCAACAGGGCGGCGTATTTCGATACTTCGGGGATCTTGCGTGACATCGTCCAGAATCACGTATTGCAGATGTTGGCCCTTCTCTGTATCGAACCACCAATTTCACTCAGTGATGCCGATAGTATCCGCGATGAAAAGGCGAAGGTATTGCGTTCCATTAAGCGGATGACTCCGGCTGAGGTTTTAACCAACACGGTGCGCGGGCAGTACACTCGGGGTTCAGTGAACGGCGAGGAGGTGCCTGGCTACCGCGAAGAGAAAGATGTTGGGCCGCACTCTACCACGGACACCTTCGTCGGTCTCAAGCTTGAGATCGATAACTGGCGGTGGAGCGGGGTGCCCATTTACATCAGGGCGGGCAAGCGTTTGCCGAAACGAATTACTGAGATAACGATCTTCTTTAACAAAGCGCCCGACTCTCTCTTTAAGGGGCGGCAAGTTGGCGAGTTGGAGCACAATGTACTGTCGATCCAAGTTCAGCCAAAAGAGGGGATGTCACTCCGTATCAGCAGTAAGCCTCCCGGCCCGCGAATGAGAGTGCGTCCTGTAGAGATGGACTTCACCTATGATAACTCATTCGGCGTTGCCTCGCCCGAGGCGTACGAGCGTCTCTTGCTCGATGTTATGAAGGGAGACCCGACCCTCTTCACGCGAGCTGATGAGATCGAGGCGTCGTGGGATCTTTTGGCGCCGATTTTTCAGTCCTGGGAGTCCAGTGATGCACCGCCCGTGCACGATTACGTTGCAGGCACCTGGGGACCCTCGGCCGCAGCAGGCCTGCTCAAACCGCACAATCATCGGTGGCGTCGGTTGTGATGAATTGGTGCACGGTGCTACGAAAGGCGGTGTTGTAGTCGCCTTTGTTTGAGTTGAAAATTCATAAGTGAGAGCCGTATGGCAACGTCATTACCGTTTACGCGGGTCAGTATCCCTGATATCGGGAAGGCTCTTTCCGTGCTTTTCGAATCTCCGGACGGGCAGGGAAGCTTTACCCGCGCCTCATCGACAAATGTCATAGTCTCTGGTGTTCTTCCGAATGAGCTTGAACGTGCTCTTGAGTTGGTGGAGCTGCTCGCTCCGCTCCATCCAGCGCGATTCTTTGTGCCGATCGTTCATTCCTCCGTAACAGAAGTCAGAGCAGAGGTCGCTGCGGTGTGCGTGAGGGTCTCAGGTGGTACAGCGGTGTGCTCGGAGATAGTGCTGCTGTTCATTCCGGAGCACTCTCGTCACTCTATGCCGAGCATTGTTCGGGCAAACATGTTGCCGGGGCTCTCCTCCGAAGTATTTGTTCTTGGATGGGAGCCCTCGTCAGAGCTTCTTATTCGACAGGCGGATCAGGTGTTCTTCGATTCGCAGATGTTTACTTCCTCCGATCTCCTTCAGCTGCTCGGGCTCGTGGCCTCGTGTAGAATCCCTTCGGTTGATTTCAACTGGGTGAGATTAGGTGTTTGGCGAGAGGAGATAAAGAGGCTCTTCGACGCTACCACTACCTCTGAAGCATTGACGAGGCTTTCGCGCGTTGAGGTGCAGAGCTCGGGGTATGTCAGCGGGCATCTCGATGTTACTGGGTTCCTTTTGAGCGGTTGGATAGTCGGAAGACTAGGTCTTGAGCCGGAAGCTTTCGGTCGGAGCGGATGGGAGTGTATCGGGCGAAATCGCCGCTCCGTTTCTGTGCAGCTCGTCAGTGGAGCTGACGCCCCTCGACCGGGTATATCCGCAGTCCAGTTTTTTTTCAAGGACGCTTCCGGTAATGAGTGCCCGCTCGCCTCAGTTCGGCGTGGCGAGGCGCTCGAGTCGCATCGCGAAGTCGGTGAGCGGTCTGTGCTGCGTAGGCCCATCGAGAAAGATGATCTCCAGTCAGTGCTTGATCGATTCTTTCTGGTAGGCGTCTCAACGTTCAACTACGAATCCTCTCTCAGAGTCGGCTTAGACATGTACCATCTTACGCGCGGATTCGAGGAGTAGCCCTTGCTGAACCTTTCATTGTCCCAGGAAAGCGAACGTTTTCGACAAGACTTCCGAGCCTGGTTGAACCAAAATCCCCCACCGGCGCGAGCAAAGGATAGTTCACTGGAATCATTCCAGAGTGTTGGCAGAGCCTGGCAAGCAAAACTTGCATCCGGGGGATGGCTGGGAGTTCATTGGCCCAGCGAATTCGGAGGCAAAAGCCTCTCGCTTGCGGACGAAGCAATCATCCAAGAGGAGCTCGTGCGAGTTTCTGCGCCGCAGGTGCTTGGGCTCTTTGGGCTCACGATGGTCGGACCAGTGCTCATTTCCTACGGAACAGAGGAGCAGAAGCAGAAATTTCTGCCGAAAATCCTCTCAGGTGAAGAGATATGGTGCCAAGGCTTCTCGGAGACAGGGGCTGGAAGCGACCTTGCTGCTGTTAAAACCCGAGCTACTGTAGTTGATGGGAATTTCAAACTCTCTGGGCACAAAATATGGACGAGCTTCGCGCACCTCGCTGATTGGTGTTTCGTACTTTGCCGTACGAGTGAATCGGGGAAAAAGCATGAAGGATTAAGTTACCTGCTTGTTGACATGAAGAGCGTTGGTATCGAAACCCGACCACTCCAACAAATGAGCGGTGACAAAGAATTTAATGAGGTGTACTTCGACGACGTTGCTGTTCCCCAGTCAAATCTCGTGGGGCAGATGGGGGATGGTTGGAGGATCGCAGTTTCGACGTTGATGTTCGAACGTGTCGTACTTACCTTCGCACGCCAGCTCCAGTCAGAGGTAGCACTTCGAGAGCTTTTACAAGAGTCGTTCCGGTCGCCAGAAGATTCGACAAACGATTTGCAGGAGAAGTCCAGGCGGCTTGGGGGTGGAGGACGGCGTGATTTGGCGCAGTGCGTGGTAAATGCCTGCGCGACCAGAGCATTGGCGTACAGCCACCTTTTGCAGTACGCAGGAGGGGCATCCCCGGGTGCCGAGGGCCGTCTCGGTCAGCGCCTTGATGGCGAACAGGTAACTGTCCTTGACCAGCGGCTGGTGGCAGGCCAGACATTCGGCCTGGTTGGCGGGGCGCAGTTCACGGGCGGGCGAATAGGCCGCGTAGTGCCAGTCTTCATTGCGCAGGTTTTCCGGAATGTCGCGGCCCCAGCCGGCACCGCGCTCCATCACCGTGTA
>JAYVGZ010000582.1:0-7273 GCA_043771805.1 Pseudomonadota bacterium | reverse complement strand
CTCCGTATTGCGTCACCCTGCTCAGCAGATGGAAGGAGATTGCTGCTGCATGTATTCCATACTACGACGCAGAACATGCGCTTGCCTCCGAGTCTCCTGAATTCAATCGAATTCGGTCGATGACGCACGACGACGTAGTCCTCGTCAGCGGAAAACTCACCTATATCGTTCGCCTCAGTATGATCGACTTTCTGGAGACGCTCACGGAGGGGGGAGAGCGTGATGAGGTCTCTTTAAACATTACGAGATCGATATGCGAGCGGTTGGGCATTCCCACAACAGTGCAGAACGTTAGAGCTCAGTTAAGGAGATCGATCGAGGAACTAATACTGGACAGACGGTCCAATCTGATTTTAACCGGCCCAGTATCGAGAATTGGAAACGTTTTACAACCACACGTCGCCTTTGACGGGAAAACGGGCAAACTTGTCATTATTGACGGACATTCTCTCGATGCTGATAGCGTCGCTTCATTGAACGACTCAGCTGCGGGGGTCGTTCGCGACGTATTCAACAAAATTCTGTCGAATGGGCAAGATGTCTGACCTGACCGATTGATCGAATACCATTTAATCTAAACGACCCACTATGAAGCTACCTCAAACCTCACATAATCCGTATGCGGATCACTCGACGTCAACCTCAACGTAAGTCGATCCCCAAGTTTTACACTCTTCGGCGTCCGCACAAAAACCGTCAAATACACCTCGTCAAGCTCCACCAGCGGAGACTTCTGATCTGTGCGAACCACCGTTGCTTCAATTGTCCGATCCCTTCCCCGCTGCTCAAGGTACCGCTGCAACCAAAAACGCTTCGTCTCACGAGAAGCGAGTGTCGCAGCCTGCAGATAATTTTCAACCTCAAAGGCAAGCGGCTCAAAATCCTCTTGGGTCAACCAGGGCTTCCCAGTCTTGAAATACGAAATTAGCTGCCGTTGATGGCATAGATCCATGTAGCGACGAATGGGTGAGGTCGCCTGTGCATAGGCATCAAGTCCGAGGCTTGAGTGAAACGATGCCACGAATCCGACAGTCGATTTCTTAAGTTTCGTTCGCGCTCCGAAATCCTTCGCAGGCCCCTCGGCGGTTTCAGCTTTCTGCTCCTGTGGTTCCGGTTCAGGCCGTTCCTGGCCGCGGAAAAGGAAGGGAATTCCTTTGTCCGATGCAAAACGAGCGATGATCGAATTACCAAACACCATCATCTCAGCTACAAGAGCACGCGCCGGACTATCTTCATCTATCTCCTGCAACCGGACAGTTCCAGAGGCATCAACAAAGGGCACGACCTCCCGCTTATGTACCTTAATGGCACCTTTTTCGATCCTCGCAGCCTCACATGCCGCAGCAATATCATTAATAAGGAGTAGAGTCGGATCTCCTGACTCAAGTAACTCATCTACCTGGTCGTAGGTGTACCGCTCAGCACTTCGAATGAAGGATGGAACCACTCGCGTATCGATGATTTTGTAGCTGCGGTCGACGTTTACAAGACAGGATAGACACGGGCGAACAGCGCCCTGCCACAGGCTCAACTTCGCCTCAGACATGGCCTCCGGCAACATATTAATCGTCCCGTCCGCGCAGTAAATGGAGGTTGCTCTACGCTTTGCGGCACGATCGAGAGCCGATCCTGGCGGCACCGCCCAAGCAACATCGGTAATATGAATGCCGAGTTGGTAGCCATCGACTGTCTGCTCGATAGAGAGAGCATCATCCATGTCCTTCGTAGAGATGTCGTCAATAGTGACGCTTCGGACCCGCGTGAGGTCAGTGCGAAAGTTAATTTCGGCTTCTGGAAATTGGGATAGCTCGTCTGGCACTACTATCTGGTCTGCTTCAATTCTGGCGGATTCGCCGTGGATAAGCGGTATTTCATTTCGGATGAAAGAGAGATTGGTGTCTTTCTGAAAGTAGTGAACCTTCAGAAGGACTGTAAAGGCCTGTTTCTCAATCGGGTTATTATCTGACACTCCGAGGGCGGTCGCACACAGAGATACCAGCTCCTTCCCCTCTCTCTGCCGAGCTGCATCCAAGTGCTGCACATTTGCAGCGACTTCGGCCATAAGACAAAAGTTATCTTGTAGCTCGAATGGAATTTCGCATTCCGGCTCGGAGATTCGCTGCTGAAGAAATGCCAGAGTAATTCCACGCGCCGCAAGTTTTTTACGCTTTACATCTTCGGCCTTCTTTAGCTCCTCTACTGTTGCTTGAGCTCGTGGCTCGAAGTTCTCCTTGTCGCGCTTGAAGTGTGTTTTCTCTCGGATGAGCGCAATACGGAGCGCTGCATGATACTCAAGGGTATCACTGCCGAAGTAGAGCTCTGAAAGCTCTTTCACAGTGTACTCCCGAAGCTCTTCATGCACGAACGACCAGATCTCGCCGACGTCTATCGTCGCGGCTTTTTCATCGAGGGCCGTAGCAAGAGTAGCGAGATATTGAGTACGCGCGGCTGTAGAGCCAACCGTAGAAGGCTCACGCCCAGGGAGCGGATACATTCGACCTTTTCCCAACTCGAGCTCTCGTCCCCTGTGATTGATCGCGAGCAGCTTGTCTTTTTTAAGACCGATAATTGAGGCGAGAAAAACCTGTCCGTCGTCTTCGTACTGGACGAGTGTACCATTAGAGAGTGATGCACTTACCGCACCGATAGAGGATTTACCAGATTCTTTTGGAGACGTCGTCATAGGGGCAGAACTGTGCGCGAGCGGGGGGATAATGTCAAACGACTAGCTTATCTGTGAGCTACGATAGAGCCGCTATTAATTGGGCATTCAGAGCAGTTGCATTCTTTGCTATGAGTGCAACAAACTCGTCGTGCGTCGACGCGCTGCCGTTGAGCAGACCCCGCGAGACATTAACTATCGCGCCGCCCGGCTTCCCTTCCATGGTGTGCCCAAATCCAGCTACAGCCTCAGCAGCTTGAGCCCCTTGCGCTCCAAAGCCAGGAATCAAAAAGATATTTGTTGGCATGAGTCGCCGAAGATTTTTTGCCTGCTCAGGATACGTTGCTCCGATAACGGCACCTAGACCTGACCAGCCTGAGTCACCTCGGAGAGATTCAGCGTGATCGTGCAACCAGTTCGCTATTCGCTCGCTTACGGTTATCCCATCACAAGTGACCCCTTGAAGATCGTGCGCGCCAGGGTTAGACGTTTGCACCAGAACAAAGATGCCCTTTCCATAGGTGATGCAGTCATTGACGAACGGTTCTAGCGTATCAAATCCAAGGAAGGGATTGACGGTTACGGCGTCGCAGTCAAAGCCCGCCATCTTTCTTCCTCGCACAGAAGCTCGCCCCAAATAGGCATTTGAATACGCGGCTGCTGTCGATCCAATATCTCCCCTCTTCGCATCAAGAATAATTAAAAGCTGGCGTGCGCGCGCTTTTGCGCACATTCGCGCGAACGCTCGCACGCCGCACAAGCCGAACTGCTCAAAGAAAGCGATATTCGGCTTGATCGCTGCCACCCTCCCTGCAACACCGGCAATAAAGATATCAACGAAGGCGTCTAGCACATACTCAACATATTGCTCGTCGGTAAATGCCCCCGTAGCCGCATCATTCTGCAAGAAACCTGGAAGTGAAGTTAGTACTGGATCACATCCAGCTAGTAGCACGCTACCGGTGCTCTCAATCGCTTCCTGCAAACGTTCCGAGAAGATCATAGTCCGCCCTCTAATTTTTTCTTCAGGAGTATGAATGCCTCTTGAGTGTCGTCTTCCTCAATCTGCTCGGCAACACGACGCGCTTCTTCCATGAACGCTGTCCAGCTACCGCCGACACTGTCATAGAGCCGTTTAAACAGCATCAACTCGGAGAGATACAGCTTCATCTGCATGATCTCAGCGTTGTTGATCGTCTGAAGCGCCCGTAATCGAGGGCTTTTCGCTCGAAACGGATCGACCAACGCGGCAAACACCTCAGATCGCTTCGTCATTTTCTGCTCCGAGGAGAGATCTGAATTGGTGTACAGCTCAGAGAGCGCCGCGTAAAGGTTATCTATCAACGCACCGAATTGATATTGATAGTCGCGATCGGCTTCCGCTGTTTCTAGCCGCTCTTTCGCGCCCTGGCACTGCTGCTCGCTCTGGCAGCTTTCGAGAACACGCCGATAAAACTGTACGGCCCCTTCGCTGCCAACGAAGTTTGCAAGACTCTCATTAAACGAGACGTTATTCTTGATCCAAACGGTAGAATGGACGCTTTCGTGGACCACTGTGTTGGCTATCCGGGCGGGGGCACCCCGCAGCGTAGTTGAGAGAACAGGGTCATTAAACCACCCAAGAGTGCTAAAGGCATCGGTGCCGCGCACCCAGGACTCATAGCCCTGCAGCTCGAGGTCCTTCGCGGCTGCATCTGCGTCCTCTTTATCGAAATATCCCTTGTAGGGCACTCGCCCTACTATCGGGAACCACCAGGTGTGAAGCGAAAACGCATCTTTACGCGCCGCCAACAGCACCCAAGCCAAGGTGTCTTTATCAAGCTTGGCATACTGCGTGAATGATTTTCCGGGTTTGAGGCCGATTGATATCGCAAACAATCGCGCGTCGACGACAACCTGAAGCTTATCTCGCTCCTCTTGAGAACTCTCGGAGTCCTCGATGACCGACTGAATATCTCGGCGAGCAATTAAAATCTTACTCTGCTCGTACGCCGCTCGCATCACGTATCCAGGACTACAACCGCTAGCGGCAAGGGCGCATGCCGAGAGAGCTGTAATCAAAACAAGCGTCCAAGAGGCCCTACCTAATAGCTCTTGCTTCAACCAAACCCCCTTCATACTAGTAACCCTTCATACTAGTAAATAGAGCTGCACCACACATGCAGCCATCGCACCTGCTACAATATCGTCAGCCATGATGCCCCAAGCGCCCGGTAGACCTTCAGCTCTTCCAACCGGACCGAGTTTTGTAGCATCAAAAATCCGGAAGCTGACAAAGGCTACAATAAACGCGCCTACCTGGTGAATGTTTATTCCTACCAAAGCGAGAAACAGGCCAGCCCACTCGTCAATGACGATCCACTGGGGATCGTCAGACGATCCGCGGCCAACAACCGTGGCCACTGCAATCAGTCCAGTAAGAGTGATGACGACCGCGATAGCTGCATCTGCGAACCATTCGAGGTGCGGCACCTGCGATTTTAGCCCATACCAGAAGATCAGCGCAGCCGCGGAGCCCGCAGTGCCCGGTGCCTTCGGCGAATAGCCACTACCAAAACCGCTGCAAACAAACACGGCTAATTTCTTCGAGAGACTTGTCACAGACTCTCCTTAACACACGAGGCACCTGGCTCGATATCTCTCGGTAAAAACGGCGCACGTCGAAATTTTCAAAACTTGTTTGTTGACGTTCGATTACACACCTTGCTATAAGCTGCTTAAAGTAACTGTGTGCGGTTCGACTACTGTTGTAGCCAGATTGCAGATGGTCTCTTGCTTCATGTGCTTCAACCGTTGTCTGAGAGCATCCTTTTCTTGAGTAAAGAGACAGACAGAAACATTCGAAGCAAGGTGGTGGCGACGAACATCAATCAACCTGTCTCTCCTGATTTTAGTCCCTTCATGCAATCGAGCAAAAGAGGGCTACCTTCATCGGCTTCGATTACCGCAAGGAGCGCGTCGACATCTAACGTAGAATTTAATCAAGTCTCCCTGAGTTTTTTTTCAAAGTTTAGTGTCGCACGGAAATTTTCAATTCTCCTGGATTTTTTAAATTTCCGGCCCTACAATGCCGCGGCCTTACCTTCGGAGTTCTATGGATACCCCTTTTAGCGATGATGACGACGGAGTACTTGAGCAGGGCGTGCTCGCTGGCGTCGCGGGAGCGGCAGCCGCCACTCAGAGCGTTAGGCCATCTTCAACATCTTCGGGCTCCCTACCGACTGAAACAACCATTTCGTCGAACTCAGTGGTCGACGAGCGAAGCAGCATAATCACCGCTCGTGGCACTTCTGATGGTCTTGTCTTGCGGATTGATGGCAGGGTTCAACCATCAGACCTCTCAGTAGCTGTGCGTGAGTTCCTTGCATCGCGGCGTTCTTTTCTTTCCGGCAACGATGTTGCCTTTGAGTGGGTCGGACGGAAGCCGGAAGACTCTACGATCCAAGAGCTTACCGACATCCTCTCGACCGATTTCGACATATCAGTTCGAAGTTCGAAGTTGAAAGCTACTTCGCCGAAGGCGGCAACCCTTGGCACCGAAAATCTCTCTGGTAATCTCTCTGGTAATCCTTCTGGAGCCGAGGGTAGCAGCGTCGGCCCGCTCTCTGTCGTCCAAGGGTCTCGAGCTACCCAAGTGGCTCAAAAGAGCAACTCGGTAGAGAAAATACCAGATAAGAGTTTCGAGAAAACTGTGAGCCTCTTTGATGGAATGGAGGGGTATGATTCTCGTTCTTCGGGCACCAATTCCATGCTCTGGGATGACCCAGATGCCCGGGTTGTTTACGGAACCTTGCGATCTGGTCAAAAGGTAGAAACAGAACACTCTGTAGTTATATTCGGCGATATCAACTCTGGGGCAGAGGTAATCGCCGGCGGTGATATCGTAATTCTCGGGACACTTCGAGGAATTGCCCACGCCGGAGCATATGATGAGAGCGGAGGTGGGCGGGTGATCTTCAGCCTCAATATGCAGCCGACCCAGCTCCGCATTGGCCTTGTAATCTCGCGAGGTGGTGGCTCTGAAAAGTCAGAGGCGACGCGAGGCGTGTCGTCGGAGATTGCTCGAGTTGATAACAACACGATCGTCGTAGAACCATACCAATCACGAACCGTCTGGGTACGTAGAAGGGAGTAAGTTGCATGAATAATAGAACTAACGGAGCCAAGAAAGACCTGGGAGAAGTGATAGTGATCACTTCCGGAAAAGGTGGTGTCGGAAAAACGACCACCACTGCCAGCCTAGGCGCAGCACTCGCCTTGCGTGGCATGAGGACCCTCGTCATCGACGCAGATATTGGCCTCCGGAACCTTGATGTTATTCTCGGACTCGAGAACAGGATCGTTTTTAATATCGTTGATGTGGCAAAGAAGCTGTGCAAACCGGCTCAGGCTATTATCAAATCGAAGAAATCGAACAACCTCTACTTGCTGCCCGCTTCGCAAACCGACGATAAGGACGTCATCGATGAAGGCGAAGTGCGGTATGTGCTTGAGCAGTTTAAGCGCGAGTTTCATTACATCTTAGTTGACTCACCAGCAGGTATAGAGCAGGGGTTTAGAAACGCGTGTGCCGGCGCAGACTCTGCCATAGTAGTCACCACCCCCGAAGTC
>JAYVGZ010000581.1:0-3346 GCA_043771805.1 Pseudomonadota bacterium | reverse complement strand
AGCTTCCATGGATGATTCAACTTTCAGTACGCCATCCCCAAACCCAAACGACGTCACAGAAGTTCCCCACGATCGAATTTTATTCGAATCGAACTGTTGATCAAGCGGACTAGCGCCACCTGTAAACATCGCTAAGCTGCTCTTCACGCTATCAACAACGTTCGCTACTTGGGTGAAATTTAGGTAGAAGAGCCCGAGTTTTGCGGCAGCAAGCCGGTCCTTTAGGCCACTATTGAGGGTCGAGCCCAACGATGGAGTGCTTCCTGCAGCAGCTGTCAGGGCATCCTTCACAGCGCGCTCAGATGAGGCAATCAACAGTGACGATGAATCCTTAGGCGAGGCAACATACGCTCCAACGCCGAGCGGAGTAGCGAAGAACCTCGTAGGTGCACCAGAAATATCTTTTGTCTGCCACGGTGCGCCCATGCCACCTGTGGACGCCATTGCTTGACCGACAGTGGTTTCCAATATTTTGCCGAGCTCTTCTCTATTGGTGGCATCAACTGAGATGAAGAGGTCGGGGAAGGGAGAGCCTGCATCGTTGTTTCGGAGAGCAATCGTCGCGCCCTGAATACTCTTAATAACTTTGATGCCCTCTGCCGCCGCTGGCTCAGATTGAAGGTCCTTTAGGAGCGGCTCGAGCTTTGAGAGAAACTTCGTATCAAGGGAAAGTGCGAATGCAACATCAGAGGGCAGTTTGCCAGCCGTCGGAAGAAGTGTCGCACCATCGAGGGCTGCCATTACGGTTTTCTGCTCGTCTGAACGCCCAGTAACTACTAGTGCAAGACGTGAAGTAAGCTGCGCTCCCATACCTTGAGTCGCAACAAAAGCGTCAATTGGGAATGTTTTTGGATCGAATTCTGAAGGGGTCTCCGGGGTCGCGTTCTCCTTTGCCGCCTTCTCAAGAGCCGGCAGAAGCCGTTGAACTGAAAGGAATGCAACTGACATACTTGGCTCACCGGCCTTCACGGCAGTGAACGCTTTCTGGAACTCAGGAGCTGCTTTGAGTGAGGCGAGTCCGTCGACCGCATCTGCCTTGAAGACCGACTCTGCGACTGCTTTGGATCGCGAAACGCTAAACCGGCTCTCAGAGGCCGCGAAGTAAATCGTGCCAAGGGGGTTGCCAGGGGGGGGCGTAGCCCCATCTGCACCGGCTCCCAAGGCAACGGTAAAACCGTCTGCTCCCGTATATGTTTCTTTTGTCGTTGGTAGTCCAGCCCCTTTGATTATCGACTCAAGGATTACCAATTTATCCTTTAAGTTCGTAGTTCCAGCTGAAGCCGCGAATAACCCAGCGTTAACCGCAGCTTCATTGCCAACAGGGGGCGTATCAACAAAGAATGCGACCTCGCCCACAACCTTTTCGATCTGAGGCTTACCATCAGCCGAGAGCAGACCAAGCTTCTTGAGAGATTCAACAGCGGCTTCGGCTCCCGCGACCTTGGATTCGTCAGCGCCGCCTTTCTTTAGCTCCTCGAGAGCCATTTGAATAAAGCTCATGCCGCCGGCCTGGTTTCCCCAAGGAGACGCAAGAAATTTCTGGTACGCTGCTCCCTTAAGGTCAACAGCCACAAACCCGGCAGAGGTGGCTGGGATTTTCTTCAACAGTTCAAGGGCAAGGATTGAGTCTTCTGAAGGAGCTGTTACGGTCAGTTTTGCTCCATTCGCCTCCGCTGCCTTTGTCTGTTCGGCAGCTTGCTTCTCTTCTTTAGAGCATGAGGTAAAACCAACGCAAAGCGCCGAAACAAGTACGACAGTGGAAAGAAAATGGTGAGCGCTACGCATAGGGACCTGACCTTGGTGAGTAAGATTAAATTTTTATCGAAGTAAAAATTTCAATTGAAAGCGGCTGAACATCAGCGTGACTCTCGCAGCAGCGGAGCGCGCAAATACAACTCTCAGCTGTTTAGCCGGAAAACTGGGCAGATGGCAAGGGATAACGCGACCTCAAACCAGTGCTGGTCTGAGATCGCGTTCTCGATGGTAGTGAATATCTCGTGCCTAGCCTGAATGCCTCACGGCATTCAGGGTGCAACACCCGGATGGTGTTGCCAAATCAGTGCGTTAGCGCTGATTTGTAGGGAGTCTTTGGTTCGACACTGTGTCGTGGCGAATCAAAGGCCCCCGCTTTGAAAAATGGCCAAGGAGGGCCATTTTTTCGAAGGATTTCTCATGTCTCGGCCGATTAGGCCGAGGTCCGTGAGAAATCCAGGCTAGTCAGACACGAAACGTAAGTCTCAAGCGCGTGCCTTCCGATTACGCAGCGATATTGAGAGACGCGGCGCTTTGATTTTGTAGGGCCGAGGCAGCGATGACCGATCCGCCGGCGAACGCAAGAACACCGTCGCTGACCTCTTTCTCCACGTTTGAAGAGGTGTCCACGCCAAGTTCGCGCCTCTTCTGGGCCTCGAGCTCTTTAAGCTTCTGGTCCAGAAGCTCCTTGGTCTTTGAGACCCCGTCCTTCACTCCGCTGAACTCAAAGGCACCGAGAGATTCGAGAGTCGTTGTTGCGTCACCGTATCCCTGTTCGACACCCTTACGTGCTGCTTCAAAGAAACGGGATACGAGCTCTTCGGGAGCTAGGTCCGAGTTGCTTTTCGCGTACGCCGCAAAGAACGCGCTGATGCCACCGACGATCGCGTTAGCTGTTTTTTCGGGTGTAACGTCCTCAGGCTTAAGGCTCTCAATCCCGTTCGGTAGCTTCGCTTTGAGAATCTCGTTTAATTTTGCCAGTATCTCCTGCGTGCTGATTGAAAGACCTTTGTACACATCATTTACCTGCAACGAGAAATTTGAGGCGTCCTGCGACGTCCCTGACGCGTCAGAAAGGGATGTTGAGACAATCAATGCGTTTGCTTGGCTCTTTGTCTGCAGATATCCAGTCGGTGTGACGGGTATGGCGGCTTGGGTTGTCGAAAGCTCCGAGGAAACATCCTGAAGCCCAGTTAAACTATCCATGTTACACTCCGTACAACTTAGGTGGAGAGGCGTCCTTCGCTCTAAACAATCTATCGACTCACTTTTACCGATCTTGAGTAGAATGTTGTTTGTGAGGATCGCTCCCTGATTTAGCGAGATAAATGTAGTGGTTACCTGAGGCGAAAACGAAAATCATCGATCGGCGCTCGGCAAGCATCGAAAAGGTAGCGGCCGAACGCGCGTAGGTGTTTGCCTGTAACTGGCCGGCTTAAATTGATTTTTAGATTGGTTGAACGTTTTGCGTATCCGTTCACGGGTATAATTTTGTTCACAAATGAAAGGTGTTACGAGAACAACTTTTGCAGTCAGGCGAACGTTTCGTCGACAACGAGCTGATCGCTCGTTGACTGTTTTTGTGAACGGCTAG
>JAYVGZ010000580.1:0-2439 GCA_043771805.1 Pseudomonadota bacterium | reverse complement strand
ACTAATGCCTTTGGCTCGCTCGTCGGGACGAATATCTCCACCACGATCTCGGGACCTAGAACCAACGCCGTCCATAGACGACCATCCGAGCCCCGTTGCCGCATTGTGTATGGTCCTCGTATGCTTTTGCGATCTGGGGAGTACACCCATAGTTTGGTGTGATCGGACATCTCCAAGCGCGTCAGGACGACATACATGTTTCTTGCTTCCTCAGAGCGAATCCGCAATCGCCACAAACGTCCGTCGCTTAAGTCCTGCCAGGTACCAGAATTCTCAGTACTAAAATCGGTGTCGATCGGCAGTCCGAAGCGCTGCGGACCGAGCTCCTTTCGAAGCCGGTCCTCTTCCAGCAATCGCTGTATGTCGAGCTTGGGGATAACTTTCAATTGCACCTGCTGCAACGCGGGCTCTGGCAATGAAAAACTCCGTGGTTTCTCAACATCCTTTCCGAATCCCAACATTGGGAACAGCACGAACAGCATCGAACAGAAGCGTAGAGCGTAACAAGCACGGGCATGCCCATCATCTCGACGGTTAGTGCTGCTCATTGGAGGCTCCCTTTCTGCATGGATGAGGCGCTAATCAAGGTCGACCCGCACACCAAGCGACACGGCCGCGCTGTCAAAGTATTTGTGCCCGAGTAAGACCCTCACTGCTACATATGGTTCGACCCGCTTCCCAATCGCAACTGTGACGCCCGCACCAAAGAACATGAAGTCGCGATCAGGGGTCTCGTTGCTGTAGCTGAATCGTTGCGGATTCGCCCTGTTATCCTGTCGAAAACGCACATTGACGTTGGGAGCGTCGTTCTTAAACTCGTGGTGCCAGGAGAGGGACGTATACGGTGAAAGACGTATCCCTTTGGGGCGAAGTGTCCACTTAAGCGTCAGACCTGCCACGCTCTGCAGGGAGGTAATGCGGTCTCGATCGGCTGCCAGCTCAAGCCCCGTAGGAGTGTTTGGGCCGAAACTACTTGGTCTACCCGTTAGGCTATCCGGATTCCCGGTTCCCGCCTCGAACTTGCCGGTTTCTTGGTAGCTTTCGTAAGCGGATTCAGAGAACGCAAGTCCTACCCGAGGTTCGATCTTGAAATCGTCTGAACCAAACTCGTAAGCTGCCGAAAGAGCGGTCGCTAGGTCGCGAGTGTCGTAATCCGCTGACACCAAACCGCTAGTCACCACTCCCGCGGGTCCTCTGCTAAATTGCGCAAACCGAGTCCGCTCATGCTCACTGCGTCCGTACGAGAACTGTGCGTCCAAACGTAGCCGCGTCCAAAGTGAAATGGAACCGTAGCCAATTACACTGGTGCTGCGCACTTGAAAGTCCCCTCGGCTAAGAAAGTCGCCAGTCCATTGGTTGAAGCTGAGAGCTACACCCAGAATCGAACCTTCCGAGAACCGATAGTCCGCGCCCCCTACGGCGTTCCAGTTTTGCGAATCATAAGCGTCGGCGAAGTTAGTTTTGTCTTTGTTCAGCTGGCCGTACTCGGTGCCAATAAACCACTGAAATCGCTGGGAGCTGATCGGTCCAGTTACCGTGGATGAGTTACCCAGAGCTGCGACTTTCACCGACCGGTTTCCTAGGCTTGCAAAATCGCTCTTCCCGTCTTTAGCCATGCGTGCTTGAATCAGAGGTAACGTCTGTATTGGTATTGCTCCACCCCCCGTGAAGGAACTTCCTGCGGCGGTTTGATCGCCCAAAGCACAAATCTCGCTGAGTTGAGGACCGAAGCCAGAGGGAACACGATCTGTATCATCTCGTCTCAAAGTCGCGCATGGTGCATTGTCTTGCGTACGGAGTTGTTCGGTTATTGTTTGGTCTAAACTTTGCTGACCATGCGAGTCCACCATGAACACAAGCAAAACAAGCGACCAGATAGCGTGCCAAATCCTTCTCGACCAGCATACAGCAAGTGGACGACGACGCTCCAAACGTCTGATCGGCTGACCACTCTTTGCATGAAAACAAACCAGAATACCGGGCTTCGTGGACTTCAGACACGAGTCCGGAGTTTCGCCCTCCGCTCTCGCGAATTTAAGGTCGATTTGCAAAAAGTCTTGACTATCCATCCCCCCTCCTTCTTTCAAGATAATTACTCAGGCAAATCAAGAAACTGCAACGCCCCTACCTGGCGAGTTACACTGCGTCTTGCCCACTTATCCGATTGATTTAGGACAACAGAGTGATTTGGCAGCGCACAGGTGTTTCACTAAACTATGAGCGCCAATCTTACTCCTCCGGTTTGAGGCAGGCAATATGCCAAATGGATTAGTTCAAAAGTACTAGACCGAGTCGATATAGTTGTCGTCGAAGCGCAGGTGACGAATGGAACGCAGCAATGGTATGGTGAACTCCGAGGGCCAACTATGAGTGATATATTTCTCAGCTACGCGACCGCCGATGGATCTCTCGCTCGAGTTCTTCAAGGCCGACTGGAAC